>NZ_JBCGFB010000113.1:0-19792 GCF_038752175.1 Nocardia sp. No.11
CCTGCCCCGGCTCGACGACCGGCTGCGGGTGGCCTGGCGGCCGCTGGCCGCGCTGGCCGGCGTCTGGTTCGCGGCCGAATTCGCCGTGCTGGTGGCCGAGGCCGCCGAGGTGGTCGGCGTGCCCGTGACCCGGCTCGGCGCGGGTGAGTTCGGCACCTTCCTCACCAACCTCAGCGGCGGGCAGATCGGCATCGCGATCCTGTTCTGCACCGGCGCCGTCGCCTGCTACGCGGCACTGGCCTTCCGCAGGCCCGACGCGGCGTCGGCCGATCTGGTGCTGGTGTTCGCCGCGGTCGCGCTGGCCCTGCGCCCGATCACCGGCCACATGTCCCAGCAGATGCTCGGTTCGGTGCTGGCCGCGATCCACGCGCTGGCCGCGGCATGCTGGCTCGGGCTGCTGCTGGCGATGGCGGTGGTGCTGCGCACCCGCGGCGGCTGGGCGAGGACGCTGCCACGCTATTCGGCGCTGGCCGCGCCCCTGGTGCTGGCGGTGGCCGCCACCGGGACGATCGACGGACTCGTCCGTATCGGCGGCATCGAACCGCTGTGGTCGACCGGCTACGGGCGGATCCTGCTGGCGAAGTTCGCCGTCCTCTGCGCGCTGACCGGCCTGGGCTGGTGGTGGCGGCGCAGCTGGGTGCGCCGGGCCGCCGACCACCGGGTCACCGCCGAGATCTCCCTGCGCAACGCCGCCATCGAGGTCACCGCGATGGGCCTGGCGTTCGGCCTGGCCGCGACCCTGGCCGTCACCGCGTAGCCCGATCGGTCGCGGCGGACCATTAAAGTGGCCGCTATGACCGAAGTGAGGATCGTCGAAGACTGCGCCGCGTCCGCCGAGACGGCGTTCGACTACGTCAACGACTACCGCAACCTGCCGCATTTCCTGTACGGCATCGAATCCTTCGTCCCGGTCACCGACCAGACCGACGGGCTCGGCGCGACCTTCGACGGCCACATGAAGCTCGGCCCCGCGTCGCTCAAGTCCCGGGTCGAGGTCGTGAAGTGGGAGAAGGGCCGCGTGATCGGCATCAAGTCGATCAAGGGATTCGAGATCATCTCGACATTCCACTTCTATCCCAAGGGCGACGCGCTGTGCACCGTCGACGCGACCATCGAGTACTTCGTGCCCGGCGGTCTCGCGGGCAAGATGCTGGGCAAGACGATCGAGCCGTTCGTCAAGATCGCGGTGAAGCACACCACAGACAGCCTGGTCAGGGAGATCGCCAAGGCGCATGTCGAGGGCGCCTGACAGAATGCAGGCCATGACCGAATCAGCGAATGTTGTGGCCACCGCCGATCTGGCCGACGAGATCGGCCCCGAGATCCGCAGTTGTGACACCCAGTTCATCCAGTTCGGTGGCCGGGCCGCGTTCGCCGGACGGATCACCACGATCCGGTGCTTCCAGGACAATCTGCTGGTCAAGCAGACCCTGGGCGAGCCGGGCGAGGGCAAGGTCCTCGTGGTCGACGGCGGCGCCAGCGTGCACACCGCGCTCGTGGGCGACATCATCGCCGGCCGTGGCGTCGACAACGGCTGGGCCGGCGTGATCGTCAACGGCGCCGTGCGCGACTCGGCGATCCTGCGCACCCTCGACATCGGCGTGAAGGCGCTGGGCACCAACCCGCGCAAGAGCACCCAGACCGGCAGCGGCGAGAAGGACGTGACCGTCGAGTTCGGCGGCATCACCTTCGTGCCCGGCGAGATGCTCTACAGCGACCACGACGGCGTCGTGGTCCGCGCGGAGTAGTTGGAGCGCTGGCGCGCTCGAGGCCGCGACGGCCGACCGCGTCGGCCTGCCCCTCCTCGGGGTCGGGGCGTGGTGGTTGGGTCCGCCGGTCGGAAACCGTGGCTTGCATCTTCGTCGCTTGCGCAACGGCGCCTGACCGGCGGGACGGCCGCGACGGCCGACTGCGCCGGCCTGCCCCTCCTCGGGGTCGGGGCGTGCGGGGAGGTTGGGTAGAACGGTCAGTTCCCCGATACCCGCACCTTGTGGCCCGCCAGCACGACGACGTCGCCGACCTGCAGTTGCCTGCCGCGGCGCAGCTCCACCTCATCGTTGACCCGGACCAGGCCCTGGGCGATCACCGTCTTGGCCTCGGAGCCCGAATCGATCAGGTTGGCCAGTTTCAGGAATTGCCCGAGCTTGATGACCTCGTCATCGATCGGCACATCGACTGGTTCCGACATGCGCTAATACTTACCCTCCGGCGAAAATCCGGTCGCCACCGGCCCCACTACCGGCGCGCGTGACGAACACGCCGCAGCGTCCGCCACACCGATCCGGCCCGGATGCACGCACACTGGATCGGTGACCACCACGCAGGCCGAGCAACACCCCATCGTCGAGGCACCGCAGAGCCGCGCCACCGTTCCGCACCGTGGGCACGGCAGGCTGGCCGAGGTACCGCACATCACCGGGCTCGTCCTGGGCGTCTTCGCGGTGCTGCTGTTCTTGTGGAGTCTCTCGCCCGCCCTGCGCTATCTGACGCAGGTGCCGCGGCACTACGTGGACGTGTACTACTTCGACGCTCCCGACACCAGCCTGGTGTGGGCGGTGGTGGTCGGCCTGCTGGCCGGGGCGATCGCGAGCCGCAAGCGCGTCGCGTGGTGGCTGCTGGTGGTGTACCTGCTGCTCTACGCGGTGTCCAACATCGCGGACTTCGTCGTCGACGACGACATCGACGCGCTGGTGGCCTGCATCGTGCACGTCGTCGTCATCGGGATCCTGATCGCGGCGCGCAACGAGTTCTATACCCGGGTCCGGCCGGGGGCGCTGTGGAAGGCGATCGGCGTGCTGGTGGCCGGGCTGGCGCTGGGCTGCCTGATCGGCTGGGGGCTGGTGGAACTCGCGCCCGGCACCCTTCCCGAGGGGGTGCAGCGCCCGCTGTGGGCGGTCTACCGGGTGACCGCGGCGGTGCTGGTGAACAACGAGCATTTCGACGGGCACCCGCGTCCGTGGGTCAACTTCCTGCTCGGCCTGTTCGGCGCGATCGCCCTGCTCACCGCCGTGGTGGTGCTGCTGCGCTCACGCCGCGCCGACAACGCGATGACCGCCTTGGACGAGTCGGCCATCCGCGGGCTGCTCGCGGCGGGCGACGTCGAGGACTCGCTGGGTTACTTCGCCACCCGCCGGGACAAGGCGGTGGTGTTCGCGCCCAACGGCAAGGCCGCCATCACCTATCGCGTCGAGCTGGGCGTGAGCCTGGCCAGCGGCGATCCGATCGGACCGAAACAGGCCTGGCCGCAGGCCATCCGGGCCTGGCTCGAGGAGGCCGACCGGTTCGGCTGGGCGCCCGCGGTGATGGGCGCCAGCGAGATCGGCGCCACCGCCTACCGCAACGCCGGGCTCGCGGCACTGCGCCTCGGCGACGAGGCGATCCTCGACACCCGCACCTTCTCGCTGGCCGGGCCCGAGATGAAGCAGGTCCGCCAGGCCGCGAACCGGCTGCGCAAGAACGGTCTCGGGGTGCGGGTGCGCAGGCACCGCGACATCCCCGCCGCCGAGTTCGCCGACATCGTCGCCCGCGCCGACGCCTGGCGCGACACCGAGACCGAGCGCGGCTTCTCGATGGCGCTGGGCCGTCTCGGCGACCCGCTAGACGGCGACTGCCTGCTGGTCGAGGCGGTCGACCACGACGACCGGGTGCACGCCATGCTCTCGTTCGTCCCGTGGGGCCGCACCGGTGTCTCGCTGGAACTCATGCGCCGCGACCCGCAGAGCCCCAACGGCGTGATGGAGCTGATGATCTCCCAGCTCGCGCTGAACTCCGACCAGTACGGGATCACCAAGATCTCGCTGAACTTCGCGGTGTTCCGTTCGGTGTTCGAGGAGGGCGGCCGGATCGGAGCGGGCCCGATCCTGCGCGCGTGGCGCGGTGTGCTGCTGTTCTTCTCGCGCTGGTGGCAGCTCGAGGCGCTGTATCGGTCGAACGTGAAGTACCACCCGCGCTGGGTGCCGCGTTTCTTCCTGTACGAGGAGCGCAGGCAGTTGCCCCGGGTGGCCACGGCCAGCGGCCTGGCCGAGGGCTTCCTGCCGCGCATCGGCAAGGAACCCGACGCGGCCGTGCACACCGGGACGCACACGGCGGTGCCGGCGAGCGTCACCGGGCTGCACGCCGACGGCAGCGCGCCGGACGCGCCGGCGGGCGAGGACGCCGACCAGGGCCCACGCAGGCCCGAGCAGGTCCGCGTCCGGATGAACAAGCTGGACCGGCTCACCGCCGCCGGCGTCGACTCCTACCCGGTGGCCTATCCCCCGACGCACACCATCGCCGACGCCCGCGCCTGCCCCAAGGGCACGACGGTGCGGGTGGCGGGCAGGCTGCTGCGCATCCGCGACTACGGCGGGGTGATCTTCGCGGTGGTCCGCGACTGGACCGACGAGATCCAGCTCGTCATCGACCGGGAGCGGGTCGGCGCCGACCGCAGCGCCGAGTTCACCGAGTTCTTCGACCTGGGCGATCTCATCGAGGTGAGCGGACAGCTCGGCACCAGCCGCAGCGGCGAGCTCTCGCTGCTCGCCCAGGACTGGCGGATGAACGGCAAGTGCCTGCACCCGCTGCCCGACAAGTGGCGCGGCCTGGCCGATTCCGAGGCCAAGGTCCGGCAGCGCTACGTCGACATGGCGATCAATCCGGAGACCCGCGAGGTGATGGCCAAGCGCAGCGCGGTGCTGCATTCGCTGCGCGACTCGCTGTTCAACTGGGGCTTCCTCGAGGTCGAGACACCGATCCTGCAGCAGGTACACGGCGGTGCCAACGCGACCCCGTTCCGCACCCACATCAACGCCTACGACCTCGACCTGTACCTGCGCATCGCGCCCGAGCTGTACCTCAAGCGGCTGTGCGTCGGTGGGATGGAGAAGGTCTTCGAACTCGGCCGCACCTTCCGCAACGAAGGCGTCGACTTCAGCCACAATCCCGAGTTCACGATCCTGGAAGCCTATGAGGCGCACAGTGATTACCTGCGGATGATGCAGCTGTGCCGCCGGCTGATCCAGGACGCGGCGATGGCGGCCAACGGCGCCGAGGTGGCGCTGCGACCGAACGACGACGGGGGATTCGACGCCGTCGACATCTCCGGCGAGTGGCGGGTGAAGACGGTGCACGGCGCGGTCTCGGAGGCCATCGGCACCGAGATCACCACCCGCACCGAACTCAGCCGCCTGCGCGAGCTGTGCGACGAGGCGGGCATCGCCTACCAGCACGGCTGGGACGCGGGCCAGGTGGTGCTGGAGATGTACGAGCACCTGGTGGAATCGCAGACCACCTACCCCACCTTCTACCTGGATTTCCCCACCTCGGTCTCCCCGCTGACCCGCTCGCACCGCAGTATCGACGGCGTCACCGAGCGCTGGGACCTGGTCGCCTGGGGCGTCGAATTGGGCACCGCCTACAGCGAACTCACCGACCCGGTCGAGCAGCGGCGCAGGCTCACCGAACAGTCGATGCTGGCGGCGGGCGGCGATCCGGAGGCGATGGAACTCGACGAGGACTTCCTGCAGGCGCTCGAACACGCGATGCCGCCCACCGGCGGTCTCGGCATGGGCGTGGACCGGGTCGTCATGCTGATCACCGGACGCAGCATCCGGGAAACGCTGCCGTTCCCGTTGGTGAAACCGCGCTGATTCGGGGTACACCGTTACTCGTGTAAACGAATCGTGGCCGCGCCGCGATCAACAACTGCTCCGGGACGCCGCGAGGCTTTCGCACCGAAAGCCACACCAACGGCGCTAGTCTCGGAGTTCCGGCACCGGGAGGATGCCGGGCCAACGACACCTCGGGATGGGACTACATGTATCTGGATCTGCTGACCACGGCCGCCCTCGTCGACCCGCACCTGCTCACGAGCAGCTTCGACACCCTGGCGAGCTCGGACACGGTCAACACCGCGCTGGAGCTGGCGGCCAAGAAGAAAAAGAAGAGCAGCTCCGGCCTGATCATCGGCGGCATCTGCTGCCTGCTCGTCGTCGTGCTCATCATCGGCGGCATCTACCTGCTCAAGAACAAGAAGAAGGACAACGGTCAGCCGCCCGCCCAGCCGCCCTACGGCGGTCCCCAGGGTGGTCAGCCGCCGTACGGTCAGCCGCCCTACGGCCAGCCCTGACCTGATCGAGGGACTCGCGGCGATATCCTCGCCCGATGACGAGGCATCCTCGCGAGTCCTCGAACGAACGCCGGCTGGCCCATGGGCTGTCCGCGACCGGTGTCGCCGGCCTGTTCCTGCTGCTGCGGCTGTTCGCGGTCACCGATTACGACTGGAACGCCGCCTTCTCGCTACTGGGCACGCTCGGCATCGGCGATGTCGCCGCCATGGTGGTCGGCACCCTGATGGCCAGTCCGCTGCTCGGCGGGATCGCCCTGTCGGTGTTGCTGCCGGAGGCGGTGATCCATCAGATCCGGCTCGGCAGACCGAGCTGGACCAACGCGGGCAATCTGACCTGGCTCGTCGTGATCGCCCTGTTCACCGGCGCGCTGGTGTGGACCTACCGGGTGTGGTGGGTGCTCATCGTCGCCGGTGTCCTTGGTTTGGTGCTGTTCGGGCTGCTGCGGGCGGACAAGCGCAATCCGGAGGGCGCGAAGTTCGCGCACTGGTTCGTCGGCAGTTCCGCGCTGATCGTCACGCTGGCCGCCCTGATCCTGGCCGCGACCGTGCAGGTGCCGTGGGTTTCGCGGGAGCACATCCAGACGAATAACGGCGTCGTCGACGGGTATGTGATGGAGAATCCGCCCGGCTTCCTGAAGGTATTGCTCGAAGACGGGCGCGAGATCGTCATCATCGATACCGCCGACGTGACCGGTCGCGAGGAGATCGACCCGGAGCCGTGAGACCGCCCAACCGGGCGATACGGCAGAGTGTGTGAGCGTGCAGCTCATTCTCGTGCGTCACGCCCAGCCCGAACGCGTCATCGGGGACACCACCGCCGCCGACCCCGGCCTGACCGAGATCGGCGGCCAGCAGGCCGACCGCGTCCCCGCCGCGCTCGCCGCCCACGAGATCGCCCGGATCGTCAGCAGTCCGCAGCGGCGGGCCCGCGACACCGCGGCCCCCACCGCGGCCGCGCGCGAACTGCCCGTCGATGTCATCGACGACCTCGCCGAGTACGACCGCGACCTGCCCGCCTACATCCCCATCGAAGACGCCAAGACCGATTTCGCCGAGGCCTACGCCCGGATCAAGGCAGGCCTGCTACCCGAGCAGATCGACGGCCCCGCCTTCACCGCCCGCGTCCTCACCGCGATAGACGGCCTGGTCGCCGCCGCGGCCCCCACCGACACCGTCGTCGCCTTCGCCCACGGCGGCGTGGTCAACGTCCTGCTGGCCGACATCCTCGGCCTGGACCGCCCGCTGACCTTCCCGATCGACTACTGCTCGGTGACCCGAATCCTCTACTCGCGCACCGGCTCCCGCACCGCCGCCACCATCAACGAAAACGGCCACGTCTGGGACCTGCTCCCCCGCAACCTCTCCCGCACACACCCCTGACCGATCACCCCAACCGCGCCCGCCCGACCGGAGGGGCCGTCGGCGGCCGTCCCGCCGGTCAGACGCCGCTGCCCAAGTGGCGATCGACCAAGCACCGGCACCTGACGGACGACACCCGAGGGACCGCCGACCAGAGTAGGCCGACGCTCCAAACCAACCACGCACGCCCGACCCCTAGGGAGGGCAGGCCGACGCCGTCGGCCGTCGGCGGCGGTCCCGCCGGGCAGGCGCCGTGGCGTCCGCGACGCTGGCGCACGCCACGGTCCCTGCCCGGCGGGACACAAGGGGCCGCCGACTCGAGCGCGCCAGCGCTCCAAAAACTCAAGCCTGCTGGGCGATCCAGTTGTGCATCCAGGTGATGGCGGTCTGGCCGCCACCCACGGGGTAGCTGCCGTAGAGGGTGTGGGCCTGGGAGCGGTAGAAGCGCTCCAGGTCCTTGGCCCGCTGCTGGTTGGCCGCCTCGGAGAGCTGCGCTTGCAGGGTCGGGACGCCGCCGTGGGCCATCAGGTCGTTGACGATGGCGCCCGCCTCGATCTGGTAGCGCCACATGTTGGCCGGGTTGGCGTCCGAGCTCTGCGCGAGGAAACCGGCGAAGCGGGTGACGAAATCGTCGGTGGCGGTGGCGCAGTACAGGTCGTCGACGGCGCAGATGGTGCGCACGCGGTCGCTGATCCAGCCGAAGCCACCGGGCCGCGCGCCACCGGCGCCCGCGCCCGCGGCGATCGGGCCGACCTGCACGTCGGTCGGCGAGCGGCGCGGATCGGAGATCAGGCCGACGGCCTTGACCTTGCCCGGCGCGATCGGGCTGACGCCGGTGCCGATTTCGGCGGCGAGGTCACCCGCCGCGTCGGCGCCCTGGCTGTAGCCGACCAGCGCGATGTCGGTGTCGCCGCACGCGGCGAGCTTGGCGGTGATCAGTCCGCGCGCGGCGTCGACCGCCTGCTTCTTGGACTGACCGTAGACGTCGCCCTCCCACGGGAACGCGGTGGCGGCGTAGGTGACATAGTCGACGTCGGTGTTGCGAGGCAGCCCGTTGGTGACGCCGGAGAGCATGCCGGGGCCGGGGGCCTTGTCGTGGCCGGTTTCCCAGGTGCCCGGGATCGCGACGACATAGAGACTCGGGCAGCCCGGCGCCGCCGCCGCACTCGTGCTGCCGACCATGACGCCGGTGGTCATCGCCGCGGCCGCGCCCAGCGCCGCAACAACCTTCTTCAACCGCATACCGCTCCAGTTCAACCTTGCTCGATACAGAGCAAACCCCGATAAGTCCCTGTCAAGGTGGGTGAACCCGGCTAGTGGCCATGCTGTGTCTCACCCAGACCTCGCCGCGAATCACAATAGGCGGACGAGCCCGCTGATGCCACACGACGACTCGTCCATGTCCGATTTCCGACAGTCGGCTTCGACACAGGCTGCGCGGGATGTCGGCGGCCACGCGGAGTCGCCGACACTCTCCTCCGCCGCGGGGTGGAACTCACACCTCCAGATCTTCCTCGATGCCCTTGAGACGGTGCCGAGCCATGGCCAGATTGGACCGGCCGCGATCGAGCGCGAGGTAGAGGAACAGACCCTTGGACTTGCGGCCGGTCATCGGTCGGATGACGTGGTACTGGGTGCCGAGGGTGATGAGCACGTCCTCGATGTCCTCGTTGAGGCCGAGCTGCTCGATGGTGCGCATCTTCGCGCGGACCACCTCGGTGTTGCCCGCCGCGGCCACCTGCAGATCGAGCGCCTTGGTGCTGCTGAGCATTCCGAGCGCCATCCCGCTGCTGTAGTCGACGACGGCGGCGCCTATCGCGCCTTCGATCACCATCATGTCCTTCAGTGCCAGGTCCATGTTCGACATGTCTTGCCTTTCAATCGGTTTCTTCCTTGGATTGCGCCGCCGCCAGGTGTTCGGCGATGGCGCGCGCCACCGGTCGCGACTCCAGGTGGAGCCGGCCGACGTTCACTTCCGGGCCGGCGAGCACGGTCAGCGAGGTGTAGCCGGCGGCGTAGATCACCACCTGCCCCTCGGTGCCGAGCACGACGACCTCGTTGAATCCGCCGCCGTGCGCCGTGGTCGCGAGCCGATACGACAGCGACAGCTGCGCGGCCGCCATCGCGGCCATGCCGGCGGGTTCGATGTGCGGGGGTAGGTCGTGTTCGATCAGCAACCCGTCGCTGGAGGCCACCACCGAACCGGTCAGGCGGGGGACGCGCTCCCGCAACGACTTCAGTTCGGCCAATACGGCCGTGTTCCGTTCGGGCACCGGCATCGCCACCTTCGTCCTTCCCCTCCATTCACCGAGCAGCTTCTTCCGCACGGTCACGCAAGCTCCTCCAACGCCGCCCTGAGCCGGATGAGTACATCGCGGTCGACCTGTCGCCAGCGCTCGGGTTCGTACGGTGCCGCGCCGGTGCGGTGTCCGCGATGCCGGGCGGGTGCGGTCGCTTCCTCGTCGACCGCGTGCCGACCGGTTCGCTCGCCCGTCCCCGCGTACACCGGGCGGGGCGGACGAGCCGTTCCCCCGCCGCCGAGCGCGGGCGGGACCCGCCTCGGCAGCGCGGGCACGCCTGTGGAAGGCACCTCCGGTGCCGAATACCGATGGCGCCCAGTGTCTTCCACGGGTGCGGGCGCCAGCGTGAGGTGCCGCACGGCCGGTGGCGACTGGGGCGCGTCGGCCACGGCGGGCGCCGCGACCGGTTCCGCCGCCGCCGGGTCGGGTTCCTGGATCAGCCCCGCGGTGGTGAGGTCGCGCACGGCGACCAGGCAGCCGTAGGTGGTGCGGCCCAGGTCGCGGGCGATCTCGGCGATGCTGCGCCGCTCGTCGGCGGCGGCCAGCACCTCGGCCTGGCCGCCGGTGAGCACCACCCGATGGCGGCGCACCCGGCGCGCGGGGACCACCGGCACCGCGGCGACGAGGTCGGCGGGCCAGGGACCCCACTCCGAATCACTGCGCCGGGCGCATTCGTGCAGCAGCGTATGCGGCGCCACCCGGCAGACAGGGNGCGCGGGGACCACCGGCACCGCGGCGACGAGGTCGGCGGGCCAGGGACCCCACTCCGAATCACTGCGCCGGGCGCATTCGTGCAGCAGCGTATGCGGCGCCACCCGGCAGACAGGGGCGAGCCAATGTTCGGGCGCGGGCAGGAATTCCGGCTCGGCGGCCGAGGCGAGCAGAAAATAGGCGGCGTCGAATACCGACAGCAACGCCAGGGTTTCCAGTCGTGGCCGGTGCAATAACGGACCGGGATCGCCCGCGCCGGCCCGGCGCCAGTCCTCGGCCGTGGCCACACCCGCCTCGACCACCAGCCGGTCCAGGCCGATGGTGCGCCGGCAGCCCGCCGAGGCGATCGCGCCGCGCGCCAGATGGAATTCGCCGTCCCCGGCCCGCAGTACCCCGGTCGATCCCTGTTCCTCGAGCCGGTGCAATTCCTCGGCGAGGGCCAAGCTCATCGATCGCCGCCCGTCAGTTCCTCGAGCGCGGCACGGAGCTGATACCGGGCCATGCCGAGATTGCCGGTGTCGCCGTCGAAGACGACATGGACGAACAGCCTGCCGTCGAAATCACCCTCGACCAGGTGCAACAGGTGGAAGCCACCGGTGCGGCAGACCACGATCTCGGTGATGTCGTCGTCCGCGCGTCCGGTCGCCAGCGCCGAACACCCGAGCGCGGCCCGCACCACATCCGTGGTGCCCGCCGCATCCTCGTGTTCGTCGACGATGTCGTGCACTCCAGCGGCGGCGATCGCCAAACCGCTGGCCCCATCCACCAGTGTCACGCTGCACGCACCGGGAATATCCATGATGCGTTTCAGGCAGCCGTCGAGAGAATTCACACGCCCCGGCCTGTCTTCGAGAGGTTATCGGAACGTGACGCTATACCTCCCGGCAAATTCCCGCACGCCGAACGCCGGAAAATTGCTGCGCCCCATAATGTTTGCTGAGGTTTGCTGGAAAACCGCTCGGTATCAATACTTT
The DNA here is from genome assembly GCF_038752175.1 of Nocardia sp. No.11. Taxonomy (NCBI): domain Bacteria; kingdom Bacillati; phylum Actinomycetota; class Actinomycetes; order Mycobacteriales; family Nocardiaceae; genus Nocardia; species Nocardia sp. No.11. The sequence continues at coordinate 11,451 of NZ_JBCGFB010000113.1, forward strand.
TGGGTAACTTCGCGCCGGTTCGCTGCCCGGCCGATAAACCCGGTGCTCAACCACCCTAAATGGATCGGCGACCATCTCGCGAACATCACGAACAGAACGCGACGAATCCACGAACCGGTCGGTTCGTCAGCAGAGTTCGCTCAGCCGGCCGCGCGGCGGTACCAGGACTCGGCCTCGCGGTGCGCGCCCTGCGACTCCAGCAGCGCGGCGAGGTTGGCCATGGCGCGCGGGTGGCCGAGATCGGCGGCCCGGCGGAAGCAGCGGCGCGCCTCGGTGAGGGCACCGCGATGCCGCAGCAGCATGCCGAGGTTGTTGACGGCGTCGATATCGCCGTTGTCGGCGGCGTCGCGATACCAGGCCTCGGCGTCGTCGAGGCGGTCCTGGTCTTCGCACAGGCGGGCGAGGTTGTACATCGCGTCGACATTGCCCGCGAAAGCGGCATGGTGGTACCAGGTTTCGGCGCCGCGCCGGTCACCGCACTGGTAGAGCAGAGTCGCCAGGTTGTACATGGCGTTGACGTTGCCCGCGGCGGCGGCCCTGCGATACCACGACTCGGCTTCGTCGAACTCGCCGAGCTTGTCCAGCAGAACGGCCAGATTGTTCATCGCGCGGGTGTGCCCGGCGGCCGCCGCCCGGCGGAACCAGTGCTCGGCGGCGTCGAAATCGCTGTGGTCGTAGTAGATGTTGGCGAGATTGTGCATGGCGGTGCCATCTCCGCGCTCTGCGGCGCGATGCAGACTCGCCATCGTTCCCGGCGGTAACGGCACTTCTCCCCCTCGGGTCATCACCGGTTACACATCGATAACGGAAAGTCTATGTGCTACAACGGAGATCAGCCACGTCGTTTGCTTCGGCACCGAAAACACTGTGCGCGTGCCGTGTTCAGACCCCTACGCACGTCCTTTCGACGGCCCCGCCCCGGGCCGGTGCAGAACCGGAAGACGCTACCAGAGCTGCCCGGCTACCGAAATATCCTGCGGCACAACGACAGAGCGCCCGTGGACATCTGTCCACGGGCGCTCCGAAGTAGCTGATCAGCGCTGGGCGACGGCGGTCGGCGGGATCGGCGCGGGCAGCGCGGTCTCGCCTTCCAGGAACTTGTCCACCGCGGACGCCGCGGCGCGGCCCTCCGCGATCGCCCACACGATGAGCGACTGGCCACGGCCCATATCGCCGGCGACGAAGACGCCGGGGATGTTGGTGGCCCAGTTCTTGTCCCGCTGCACGTTGCCACGGCCGTCGTAACCGACGCCGAGGTCGGTCAGCAGGCCCGGCTTCTGCGGGCCGACGAAGCCCATGGCCAGCAGCACCAGGTCGGCTTCGAGGGTGAAGTCGGTGCCTTCGACCTTCTCGAACCGGCCGTTGGCCATCTTGACCTCGTGCGCCTCGAGACCGGTGACCTTGCCGTCCTTGCCGACGAAACGCTCGGTGTTGACGGAGAACACGCGCTCGCCGCCCTCCTCGTGCGCCGAGGACACCCGGTACATGAGCGGGTAGGTCGGCCACGGGGTGGAACCGGCACGCTCCTCCGGCGGACGGGGCATGATCTCGAACTGGTGGACCGATTCGGCACCGTGGCGGTGCGAAGTGCCCAGGCAGTCGGCGCCGGTGTCGCCACCACCGATGATGACGACCTTCTTGCCCTTCGCGTGGATGGGCGGCAGGCCGTTCTCGTCGGTGATGTCGTCGCCGAGCTGGACGCGGTTGGCCAGCGGCAGGAACTCCATCGCCTGGTGGATGCCGTCGAGCTCGCGGCCCGGGATCGGCAGGTCACGCGCGATGGTGGCGCCACCGGCGAGCACGATCGCGTCGAAACGCTCCCGCAGCTCCTCGGCGGTGATGTCGACACCGACGTTGACGCCCGGCTTGAAGATGGTGCCTTCGGCCTCCATCTGCGCGAGGCGACGGTCGATGACCGACTTCTCCATCTTGAATTCCGGGATGCCGTAGCGCATCAGACCGCCGATGCGGTCGTCGCGCTCGAACACGGTCACGGTGTGGCCCGCCCGGGTCAGCTGCTGGGCGGCGGCCAGACCGGCCGGGCCCGAACCGACGACGGCGACCTTCTTGCCGGTCAGGCGGGTCGGGTACACCGGGGTGACCCAGCCCTCGTCGAAGGCGTTCTCGATGAGCTCGACCTCGACCTGCTTGATGGTGACCGGCTGCTGGTTGATGCCGAGCACGCACGACGCCTCACACGGAGCCGGGCACAGGCGGCCGGTGAACTCCGGGAAGTTGTTGGTGGCGTGCAGGCGGTCGATGCCCTCGCGCCAGGCACCCTTGTACACCAGGTCGTTCCACTCGGGGATCAGGTTCCCCAGCGGACAGCCGTTGTGACAGAAGGGGATACCGCAGTCCATGCAGCGGCTGGCCTGCTTCTGCAGGGTGTCGTGCGAGAACTTGTCCTCGTAGACCTCTTTCCAGTCGAGCAGTCGCAGCTCGACCGGTCGGCGGGTGGGCAGTTCCCGTGAGGTGTGCTTCAAAAATCCCTGTGGGTCAGCCACGAGCCGCCTCCATGATCGCTTCGTCCACGTCCTTGCCGCTCTTCTCAGCTTCGGAGATGGCGAGCAAAACCTTCTTGTATTCGCGGGGCATGACCTTCACGAAGTGGTTCACCTGCTGGGACCAGTCGCTCAGGATGCGTTCGGCGACAGCCGAACCCGTTTCGTCGCGGTGGGTGGTGATGATGTCGCGCAGCCAGGTGAAGTCGTCACCGGAGAGCTGCTCGATCGCCTCGGCCTGATCCGGGCTGACGCGCGATGCGAGCGTGCCCTCCGGGTCGTAGACGAAGGCGACACCACCGGACATACCGGCGCCGAGGTTGCGGCCGGTGCCACCGAGGATCACCACGCGGCCACCGGTCATGTACTCGAGCGCGTGGTCGCCCACACCCTCGACGACCGCGGTGGCGCCGGAGTTACGGACGGCGAACCGCTCGCCCGCCACACCGTTGATCAGGATCCGGCCGCTGGTCGCGCCGAACATGATCACGTTGCCCGCGATGATGTTGTCCTCGGCGACGAAGCCCTCCGGCGCGGTGAGCGCCGGGCGGACCACGATGTGGCCGCCGGACAGACCCTTGCCGACGTAGTCGTTGGCGTCACCCTGCACGCGCAGCGTGATGCCGGCCGGGACGAACGCGCCGAAGCTGTTGCCCGCCGAACCGTTGAAGGTGATGTCGATGGTGTTGTCGGGCAGGCCCGCGCCACCGTAGAGCTTGGTCACCTCGTGGCCGAGCATGGTGCCGACCGTGCGGTTCACGTTGGTGATCTTGGTTTCGATCTTGACCGCCTGGCCACGCTCGAGCGCGTCGGCGCTCTGCGCGATCAGCTCGTTGTCCAGCGCCTTGTCCAGACCGTGGTCCTGGGTGCCGGTGCACCGGGTGTCCTGGTTCATGAACGCCGTCTCCGGCATGTCCAGGATCGGCGACAGGTCCAGCTTGGCGGCCTTGAAGTGCGCCTTGGCCTTGCTGGTGTCGAGCAGGTCGACGCGGCCGATGGCCTCGTCGAGCGTGCGGAAGCCCAGCTCGGCGAGCAGCTCACGCACCTCCTCGGCGATGAACAGCATGAAGTTCTCGACGAACTCCGGCTTGCCGGAGAAGCGCTCGCGCAGCACCGGGTTCTGGGTCGCGATGCCGACCGGGCAGGTGTCGAGGTGGCACACGCGCATCATGATGCAGCCCGAGACGACCAGCGGAGCGGTCGCGAAACCGAACTCCTCGGCGCCGAGCAGGGCGGCGATCATCACGTCGCGACCGGTCTTCATCTGACCGTCGACCTGGACCACGATGCGGTCGCGCAGGCCGTTGAGCAGCAGGGTCTGCTGGGTCTCGGCCAGGCCGAGCTCCCAGGGGCCACCCGCGTGCTTGAGCGAGGTCAGCGGCGAGGCGCCGGTGCCGCCGTCGTGGCCCGAGATGAGCACGACGTCGGCGTGCGCCTTGGACACACCGGTGGCGACGGTGCCGACGCCCGGCTCCGCGACGAGTTTCACGTGAATCCGCGCCTGCGGGTTCGCGTTCTTCAGATCGTGGATCAGCTGCGCCAGGTCCTCGATCGAGTAGATGTCGTGGTGCGGCGGCGGGGAGATCAGGCCGACGCCCGGCGTGGAGTGCCGCACCTCGGCGACCCACGGGTACACCTTGTGCGCGGGCAGCTGGCCGCCCTCGCCCGGCTTGGCGCCCTGGGCCATCTTGATCTGGATGTCGGTGGCGTTGGTCAGGTAGTGCGCGGTGACGCCGAAGCGACCCGAGGCGACCTGCTTGATCGCCGAACGACGCCAGTCACCGTTCTCCTCGACCTCGAAGCGGGCCGGGCTCTCGCCGCCCTCACCGGAGTTCGAGCGCGCGCCGAGGCGGTTCATCGCGATCGCCAGGGTCTCGTGCGACTCGGCCGAGATGGAGCCGTAGCTCATCGCGCCGGTCGAGAACCGCTTGACGATCTCGGCGGCCGGCTCGACCTCGTCGATCGAGATCGACTCGCGCTGACCGGTCTTGAACTTGAACAGGCCACGCAGCGCGGCCAGCCGCTCGGACTGGTCGTCGACCAGCTTGGTGTACTCCTTGAAGATCGAGTACTGACCGGTGCGGGTCGCGTGCTGCAGCTTGAACACCGTGTCCGGGTTGAACAGGTGGTACTCGCCCTCACGACGCCACTGGTACTCGCCGCCGACCTCGAGCTCGCGGTGCGCGCGCTCGTTGCGGTTCTCCAGGAACGCGGTGCGGTGGCGGATGGCCACCTCTTCGGCGATCTCGTCCAGGCCGATGCCGCCCAGCGGCGAGCGCAGGCCGGTGAAGTACTCGTCGACCAGATCCTGCGCCAGGCCGATGACCTGGTACAGCTGAGCGCCGTTGTAGGAGGCGAGGGTGGAGATGCCCATCTTCGACATCACCTTGAGCACGCCGTTGCTGGCCGCGGTGCAGTAGTTCGCGACGGCCTTGCGGAAGTCGGCGGCCAGGTCACCGGTCGAGCCGGGGATCTGCAGCGAGCCGCGCTCGAGCATGTCCTCGATGGTCTCGAAGGCCATGTACGGGTTGATCGCGGCGGCGCCGAAACCGACCAGCATCGCCATGTGGTGCACCTCGCGGGCGTCACCGGCCTCGACGACCAGGCCGACCATGGTGCGGGTGCGCTCGCGCACCAGGTGGTGGTGCACCGAGGAGGTGAGCAGCAGCGACGGGATCGGCGCCAGCTTCTCGTTGGACTCACGGTCGGACAGCACGATGATCCGCGCGCCGCCGTCGATGGCCGCCGACACCTGGGTGTTGATCGCGGCCAGGGCCTTGCGCATGCCCTCGCCGCCCTCGGCGACCGGGTACAGGCCGCGCACGACCACCGAGCGCAGGCCGGGGTGGCTGCCGTCGTCGTTGATGTGGACCAGCTTGGCCAGCTCGTCGTTGTCCAGGATCGGCTGCTCGAGCGCGATCTGCTGGCACGACTCGGGGCCGGGGTGCAGCAGGTCGGCCTCGGGGCCGATGTTGCGCTTGAGGCTGGTGACTACCTTCTCGCGGATGGCGTCCAGCGGCGGGTTGGTGACCTGCGCGAACAGCTGGGAGAAGTAGTCGAACAGCAGACGCGACCGGTTCGACAGCACCGCGATCGGGGTGTCGGTACCCATCGAGCCCAGCGCTTCGCCGCCGGTCTTGGCCATCGGGGTGATCAGCAGGTTCAGGTCCTCGGTGGTGTAACCGAAGATCTGCTGACGGATCAGCACGCGGTCGTGCGACATGTGCACGTGCGGACGGTCGGGCAGGTCGGCCAGGCGGCTCACGCCGGCGTCGAGCCACTCCTGGTACGGCTGCGCGGCGGCCAGCTCGGACTTGAGCTCGTCATCGGTGACGATGCGACCCGCCTCGGTGTCGACCAGGAACATCTTGCCCGGCTGCAGGCGGATCTTCTGGACCACGGTGGAGGGGTCGATGTCGAGGACGCCGACCTCGGAGGCGAGCACGACCAGGCCGTCCTCGGTCACCCAGATGCGACCGGGGCGCAGGCCGTTGCGGTCGAGCACGGCGCCGATCTTCTTGCCGTCGGAGAAGCAGACGGCGGCGGGGCCGTCCCAGGGCTCCATCAGCATGGAGTGGTACTCGTAGAACGCCCGCCGCTGCGGGTCCATGTTCTCGTTGCGTTCCCAGGCCTCGGGAATCATCATCAGGATCGCGTGGTGCAAGTCGCGGCCGCCGAGGTGCAGCAGCTCCAGCACCTCGTCGAAGCGCGCGGTGTCACTCGCACCCGGCGTACAGACGGGGAAGATCTTCTGCAGCCGGTTCTTGCCCGCCTCGTCCTTGCCGAAGACGTCCGAACGCAGCAGCGCCTCACGGGCGCGCATCCAGTTCTCGTTACCGGTGACGGTGTTGATCTCACCGTTGTGGGCGACCCGGCGGAACGGGTGCGCCAGCGGCCACGAGGGGAAGGTGTTGGTGGAGAAGCGCGAGTGCACGATGCCGATGGCCGACTCGACGCGCTCGTCCTGCAGGTCCAGGTAGAACGCGCGCAGCTGCGGCGTGGTGAACATGCCCTTGTAGATGAAGGTCTCGCCGGACAGGCTCGGGAAGTACACCGATTCCTTGCCGACGGTGCCCTCACCGGGGCCTGCCTTGCCGAGCTCGTGCTCGATCCGCTTGCGGATGACGTAGGCGCGACGCTCCAGGTCCATGCCGGAGAGCTGCTCGGCGGAGTTCTTGGGCGAGCCGATGAAGATCTGCCGGAAGGTCGGCATGGCGTCGCGGGCCAGGGCGCCCAGCGAGGACTCGTCGATCGGCACCTCGCGCCAGCCGAGCACGGCCAGGCCCTCTTCGGTGACGATCTTGTCCACGCCGTAGGCGGCACGCGCGGCCTCACGACGGGCCTGGGGCAGGAAGGCGATGCCGGTCGCGTAGGAGCCGACCGGAGGCAACTCGAAGTCGACGATCGCGCGGAAGAACTTGTCCGGGAGCTGGATCAGGATGCCCGCGCCGTCGCCGGAGTTCGGCTCGGCGCCCGCGGCACCGCGGTGCTCCAGGTTCAGCAGGGCCGTGATGGCCTTGTCGACGATGTCTCGACTGCGTCGTCCGTGCATGTCGGCGACGAACGCGACGCCGCAGGCGTCGTGCTCGAATGCCGGATCGTAGAGCCCGGTGGCACCGGGTGACCTGTGGCCAGGAAGTTGCGTCATGCCTCTGCCTTCAAGAAAGTCGGCTGTCGATGAGATCGGCCGCTCAGCGAGCTGAGTTGGGCCCTTCGTCGTTTCGCCTCCGTCAAGACTGCGTCCGTACGATCCGAAACCAGCGGCGATGATGGTTTGCGGCGTGCAGTCACGTCTCCAGTTGTCCACCCGCTTCGTTGACGTAGTGGGTGCTCAGAGGTAACGGAACGCTTACACATCCCTTACCTCCGCGCGGGGGTTCACCCGCTACTCTTGGCCCGGTTTCACCGGACCCCGAAACAGGTGGTTGTACCGAACAGGGGTGCGTTCGGCGTAAGAGCAAACGATAAGTCAGACCGCAGACCCAACCAACTAAGGTCGTGCTAAGAAACCTGTCTAGCTGGGGTTTGTAAAGGCGGCATGCTTCGTCGCGCGCGTCGTCCAGTGTAAAGCAGAGCGAGGGCCGGATCGATCCCGGACAACCCGCGCCGACCTGCGCGAACACCGCGGCGAAGCAGGCCAGAACCGGCTGCCGACCCAGGGCCGAAAGCTGAACTCACCTGCACCGCAGCAGAATTCCCCGACAATGCCCAGGTCAAACCTGTGCGCTCCGCTAACCGGGACGGAAGCGGTGAGATATTTCCGACAGCGGCCCCGACGTGGCATCGCAGTGATCCAACCGTTCGGTCTGTATCGAGTTTGTGTGCCACAGCACACCTCTGGCTAATTCTGGAACAGTGGCGTTCGCCACAACAGGGGCTCTACCAACCGGTAGGTACGAATCGCCGACGTCGACACGCCGGGCGGGCCTGGGCATCCAGCCCGCGCCACCGACTCGCACCGATGCCGGGCTCCTACTACTGTGAGGCTGACCACAAGGGGGTCGTCGGCACTCGGTGTGTCGGGTCGCTGCCTGTCACGCTGACACAACGAATCCATGACAGTTTCGCCATGCCCAGTGGAGCGCACGACCCGGGGAGAACCTATGACCGGCACACTCACCTGGCTCGGCGGAGGCCTCGCCTCGCCCCGGCGCCGGGATCCCGAAACGGGCTCCGACCTGGCCTACAACCATGAACAGGGCGGCTACGTCGTCACCGGTGCCGCCGTGCTGTTGTTCGCCGCGGTCGCCGGGATCGTCACCGCCGCCGCCCTGGCCGCCGCCGACGGGATCGGCGCGTTCGCCGTCGTCGCGCTCGCGCTGGTCGTCGCGGTGGCCGCCG
>NZ_JBCGFB010000114.1:0-19724 GCF_038752175.1 Nocardia sp. No.11
GCGGCGCTGCGCGACGCGGTGGGTGAGCTGCCCGCCCGCGCCGAGCACCTGCGCGCGCTGCGCGAACAGCTGATCGCGGGCGTGCGGGACGTGGCGCCCGAGGCGGTCCTCAACGGACCGGCCGGCGAGCGCCGCCTGCCCGGCAACGCCCACTTCACCTTCCCCGGCTGCGAGGGCGACTCGCTGCTCATGCTGCTCGACGCCGCCGGCGTCGAATGCTCCACCGGGTCGGCCTGCAACGCGGGCGTGGCCTCACCCAGTCATGTGCTGATCGCGATGGGCGTCGAGCCCTGGCAGGCCCGCAGTTCGCTGCGGTTCTCGCTCGGTCACACCTCGACCGGGGCCGATATCGAGACATTGTTGACCGTTCTGCCGCAGGTCATCGAACGGGCCAGAGCCGCGGGCCTGGCCGGCGCTAGAGGAGGTGCCTGATGCGAGTACTCGCCGCGATGAGTGGTGGCGTCGATTCGGCGGTGGCCGCGGCGCGGGCCGTCGACGCCGGCCACGAGGTGGTCGGGGTGCACCTGGCGTTGTCCGCGACGCCGGGCACGCTGCGCACCGGATCACGCGGTTGCTGCTCCAAGGAGGACGCCGGTGACGCGCGGCGCGCCGCCGACGTGCTCGGCATCCCGTTCTACGTCTGGGACTTCGCCGACCGCTTCAAAGAGGACGTAATCGACGACTTCGTCGCCGCCTACGCCGCGGGCGAGACCCCCAACCCGTGCCTGCGCTGCAACGAGAAGATCAAGTTCTCCGCCCTGGCCGACCGCGCGCAGGCGCTGGGCTTCGACGCGGTGGTCACCGGGCACTACGCCCGGCTCGACGACGGCGTGCTGCGCCGCGCGGTCGACGCCGACAAGGACCAGTCCTACGTGCTCGCGGTCCTCACCGCCGAACAGCTGTCGCGCGCGATGTTCCCGGTCGGGGACACCCCGAAGCCGCGGATCCGCGAGGAAGCCGCCGAGCGCGGCCTGGCCGTGGCCGACAAGCCCGACAGCCACGACATCTGTTTCATCCCCTCCGGCGACACCCGCGCCTTCCTCGGCGCCAAGATCGGCATCCGGCCGGGCGCGCTCGTCGACTCCGACGGCACCGTCCTGGGCGAGCACGAAGGCGTGCACGGCTTCACCGTCGGCCAGCGCAAGGGCCTGGGCCTGACCCACACCGCCGCCGACGGCAAGCCCCGCTATGTCACCGGCATCGATCCCGATTCCGGCACGGTCAGGGTGGGGTCGGTGGCGGACCTCCAGGTGGACGTCGTCACCGCCGATCGCGCCGTCTGGACTTCCGGCGTGCGGCCGGACGCGCCGGTCGAGTGCGTCGTGCAGGTGCGTGCGCACGGTGGCACCGCGCCCGCCGTCGTCACCCCCGAGGGCGACGGTTTCGTCGCCCGCCTGCGTGAACCGCTCACCGGTGTCGCCAAGGGCCAGGCGATCGTGCTGTATCTACCCGATGCCGAAGGCGGGGACACCGTGGTCGGCAGCGGCACCATCAACGGCACCGACCGTGCGGGTGTCGCGGCGGACGCGGCCGACGCTTCGGTCTGATCGCCGCGTGCCGCGCCGGGACGCGGTCGTCTCGGTGAGTAGGGGTCCTCGGGGCCGACAGCCGTCGTCGCGGTGGCGCGGGGCAGGATGGTGACCGGCGGTCCGTGCGTCGCACGAATCGGTGCGGTGCGGTCCGTGGCGCGTGATGTTCGCACCGGCTCGGTGGCGACGGCGTTCGATGAATCGAAAGGTGTTGAGCGCGTGACATTGTGGCGCAGCGAGAACTCGCAGGAGACCGCCGCACCGGAGCCGGTCGTCCCGCTGTCCGGCGGCACCGCCACAGCCATCGGCTCGTGGCCCGGCACCGATCCGCGCGAAGCGGCCGCGACGATCATCGGCGAACTCCCCGATCTCCCGCACCTGGTCGAGCTGCCCGATCGCGGGGTCGGCGCCGACATGATCGGCCGGGTCTCGGCACTGCTCGTCGACCTGCGCTTCGATTCCACCACCCGCGGCTATCGCCTGGCCGCCCGTCCAGGCGCGGTGTCGCGCCGCGCCAGGGATCTGCTGCACGAAGATCTCGACGCCATCGAAGAAGCCTGGGAGACAGCTGGTCTGGTCGGCGCGGGCCGCGTGGTGAAGATCCAGTCGGCGGGCCCGCGCACCCTCGCCGCCGAGGTCGAGCTGCCCGGCGGGCACCGCATCCTCACCGATTCCGGTGCGGTGCGTGATCTTTCGGAGTCGCTTGCCGAAGGGCTGGCCCGGCACGCCGCCGAGGTCGCCCGCCGGCTCGGGGCCCAGGTGGTCGTCCAGCTCGACGAGCCCCGGCTCACCACGGTGCTCGACGGCTCCCTGCGGGGCCCCAGCATCCTCAACACCATCCGCGCCCTGCCCGAACCCGAGGCGCTGCACATCCTCGATACGGTGATCGCCGCGCAGTCCGCGCCGGTGCTGGTGCACACCTGCGCCGCCCGGCCCGCTCTCACCACGCTGGGCCGCACCGCCGCCGCCGCGATCTCCTTCGAGGCGGCCACGATCACCACGACCGATCTCGACGCCCTCGGCGAGATCCTCGACTCCGGCAAGAAGATCGCCCTGGGCCTGACCCCGACCACGGCCCCGGCGGCGCCACCCACCTGGCGCACTATCGCCGAACCCGGCGTCCGCCTGATCGACCGGCTCGGTTTCGCCCGGCGGGTGCTGGCCGAGCAGATCCTGGTCACCCCCGCGTGCGGCCTGGCCGGCGCACCGCTGCCCTGGGCTCGCACGGCCCTCACCCTCACCGGTGAGGTCGCCCGCGCCTTCGCCGAGGAACCGGAGTCGATCTCGCTCGACTGAGTCGCGGGCCGGCACGCGCGGGGATCGCGTGTCCGTCTGCCGGTGATCGCCCCGGAATGAGCCCGCGACGTGCGGGAACGATGGCCGGAAGTGTCGGTGGGCTCGACTACTCTTCGACGGGTGAGTGACAGCGTGGTTTCCGTGGGCGCCGAGCCGGTGGGCGCGACCCCCGAGCAGCGGGTGCAGTGGCAGCGGCTGGCGGACGAAGTGCGTGAGCACCAGTTCCGCTACTACGTGCGTGACGCGCCGATCATCTCCGACGGTGAGTTCGACACCCTGCTGCGGCAGTTGCAGGAACTCGAGGACGCGCATCCCGATCTGCGCACGCCCGATTCGCCGACCCAGCTCGTGGGCGGCGGTTTCGCCACCGAGTTCACCGCGGTCGACCATCTCGAACGGATGCTCTCGCTCGACAACGTCTTCGACTACGACGAGCTGCGCGCCTGGGCGAGCCGGGTGGAAGCCGAGACCGGGCCCGGCCTGCACTACCTGTGCGAGGTCAAGATCGACGGCGTCGCGCTGAACCTGGTGTACGAGAACGGCAGACTGGTGCGCGGCGCGACCCGCGGCGACGGCCGCACCGGCGAGGACGTCACCCTCAACGCGCGCACCATCGAGGACATCCCCGCCGAACTCACCCCCAGCGCGGACTTCCCGATCCCGGAGCTGCTGGAGGTGCGCGGCGAGGTCTATTTCCGGCTCGCGGATTTCGAGACCCTCAACGCCCAGATCGTCGCCGAAGGCAAACCGCCGTACGCGAACCCGCGCAACACCGCCGCCGGCTCACTGCGCCAGAAGAACCCGGCGATCACCGCGCAGCGCAGGCTGCGGATGATCTGTCACGGCTTCGGCCGCATCGAGGGCTACCGGCCCGCGTCCCAGCACGAGGCCTATCGGGCGCTGGCGGCCTGGGGTCTGCCGGTCTCCGAGCACACCCGCCTGGTCGAGGGCATCGACGCGGTCATCGAGCGGGTCGCCTACTGGGGCGAGCACCGCCACGACATCGAACACGAGATCGACGGCCAGGTGATCAAGATCGACGAGACGGCGTTGCAGCGCCGCCTCGGCTCCACCTCCCGCGCCCCGCGCTGGGCCATCGCCTACAAGTACCCGCCCGAAGAGGCCACGACCACGCTGCTCGACATCGAGGTCAACGTCGGGCGCACCGGCCGGGTCACCCCGTTCGCGGTGATGGCCCCGGTCTCCATCGCCGGCTCGACCGTCGCCATGGCCACCCTGCACAACGCCTCCGAGGTGAAGCGCAAGGGCGTGCTGATCGGCGACACCGTCACCATCCGCAAGGCCGGCGATGTGATCCCCGAGGTCCTCGGCCCGGTCGTCGACGCCCGCACCGGCGACGAACGCGAGTTCGTGATGCCGACCCACTGCCCGGCCTGCGGCACCGAACTCGCTCCGGCCAAGGAGGGCGACGCCGACATCCGCTGCCCCAATCAGCGGCACTGCCCGGCACAGCTGCGCGAACGCGTCTTCCACCTGGCCGGCCGCGGCGCCTTCGACATCGAAGCCCTCGGCTACGAGGCCGCCAACGCGCTGCTCACCTCGGGTGCCATCACCGACGAGGGCGATGTGTTCACCCTCGACGAGCAGGCCCTGCTCGGGGTTCCGCTGTTCACCAAACAGGACGGGACGCTGTCCGCCAACGGCGCGCGCCTGCTGGAGAATCTGAACGGGGCCAAGGACACGCCGCTGTGGCGAGTACTGGTCGCACTGTCGATCCGGCACGTCGGCCCGACCGCGGCCCGCGCGCTGGCCGCCGAATTCGGGAGCCTGGACCGCATCGAAGCGGCGACCGGGGAGGAACTCGCGGCCACCGACGGTGTCGGCCCGACCATCGCGGCCGCCGTCGTCGAATGGTTCACCGTCGACTGGCACCGCGCCATCGTCGACAAGTGGCGTGCGGCCGGCGTACGGATGGAAGACGAACGCGACGATTCCATCGAGCGCACTCTCGACGGCCTGTCCATCGTCGTCACCGGCTCACTGCAAACCTTCACCCGCGACGGCGCCAAGGAGGCGATCCTGCTGCGCGGCGGTAAGGCGGCGGGCTCGGTCTCGAAGAAGACCGCGTTCGTGGTGATCGGCGAGGCGCCCGGCTCGAAGGCGGCCAAGGCCGAGGAACTCGGCGTCCCCATCCTCGACGAGGACGGCTTCCGGCTCCTGCTCGAGTTCGGACCCGCCGCGGTCACCCCCGCGCCGGAGCTCACCGAGGACGAGTAGCCGCCGGCTCGGGGTCCGCCGCGGTACGGCGGATCACCGCGGTGTCCGCGCTCAGTGCGGCGTGACGGTGACGGTGTTGCCGATCTGGGTCTTCATGTCGAAGCTCGAGCACTGCCCGTTGCTGATCTCGACATGGCGCGTCGGCCGCTTCTTGATGTTGGTCTGGATGTCGACGGCCACGTGCGTCCCCGACATCGAGCACACCTTCGACACCGGGCCGTCGGTGTAGGACACCGACCCGGCGCCCTGACAGGAATTCGTCTCGTTCCCGAGGAACACGCGCGCGGTCCCGTTCGGGCACGGATCGGCCACCGCGCTCGGCGCGCTCAGCACCACCGGCACCACGGCGCCCGCGGTCACCGCGGCGACGACAACTCCGCGAACCATCATCCGAACAGCCATCCCGCGCACCCATCCTCGTCCGACTCAGCCCCGCGGACCGGGCGGCCGCGGTGCCCAGCATGCTAATGCGTCCAGGCCGGACACGCCCGGCCACGGCCGATCCCCCCACGGACCCGACACCGCCGTCGTCGACGCCTACCGCGTGCATGGGTCCGCCGTCGCCTAGTCTTGCGAAGGATCTCGGAGAGGCGGACGACCCTTGCTGCGTAGTTTTCAGGTGACCAATCACCGATCGCTGGCCGAGGCGCAGCAGTTGCGGTCGAGCAAAGGCGGCGGCAGTCCGGTCGCGGTGCCGGTGACCGCGGTGTACGGAGTGGCGGCGTCGGGAAAGACGAGCCTGGTCGACGCGCTCGCACAGATGCGGGACGCGGTGTTGCATTCGGTGAGCGGGTGGGACCCCTACGCGGGGCCGGTGCGCAGGCCGCATCTCGGATTCGCGGACCGGCCCACCGAATTCGTGGCGGGGTTCGTGGCCGAGGGGGTGCCCTATACCTACGGGTTCCGGCTCGACAACGCCGATGTGATCGCGGAGTGGCTGTACACGCATCCGCGCTCGCGCAAGCGGATCGTGTTCGAGCGCAACGGTGACCAGGTCAAGATCGGCCCGATGTTCGAGGCGGCCCGCTACGGCGTGGCGGCGCTGGTGCCGCTGGTGCGGCCGAACGCGTTGCTGCTGAGCCTGGCGGGGCAGATGTACGCCGAGGCGCTGGTGCCTGCCTATCGCTGGTTCGCGGCGAACCTGCGGGTGCAGCAGGGCGAGGCGGGCGTCGAGGAGCTCGCGCACGATCTGGGCAGCCACATCTCGCGCTCGCCCGACAACGCGGCGCGGCTGCTGATGCTGTTGCGGACAGCGGATCTGGGCATCGAGGATCTGCTCGTCGCCGAACACGATCCGATGTACGCGGACTATCTGCGCGACCTCGACGCCGAGATCGGCGCGCTGGCAGCCCGACTCGACCACGGCGGCGCCGAGCCGATCCTGCTGGAACGGGAACTGAGTACCCTGCGCGCCGCCCGCGACGCGCTGTACCGGCGGATGGTGGACCGGCGCGGGGCCGGGTTGAGCCTGGTGCACGAGGGCATCGACGTGCCGTTCGAACTCGCCGACGAATCCACCGCCACTCGATCGCTGCTGCGGGTGCTGCCCGCCATGCTCGAGGCGCTCGACACCGGCCAGGTGCTCGCGGTCGACGATCTCGGCGCGGGCCTGCCGGTGGAGGAGACCGACCGGCTCGTGCAGCTGTTCCAGAACCCGGAGACCAACGCGCGTGGCGCGCAACTGATCTACACCACCGCCCAGCGCGCGCTGATCGACCGGGGCAACGGCCGCTCCCAGCGCACCAGGGCCGCGGTCTGGCAGCTGCGCCGGGAACAGGGCCTCAGCGAGCTCACGCCGCTGTGACATTCCCGCGGGGCCTACCATGGGCGGCATGCTCGAAGTGGTGATGGCCGCGGCCATGGTGACGATGCTGGTCGTGACGATCGGCGCCGTGGCCGCCCACCGGATCGGCCGCGGCGGGGGCGCGAACCAGGAACAGGGCTCGCTCTACATCACCGGAGTCAGCCCGCTGCCCGCGATGACCGGCGAGCACTACGTGACCATCACCGGCACCCTCATCGGCCCGTCGGTGCCCGGCGTGGTGGTGTATCGGCGCTTCGCCTGGGACGCCGCGCAGTGGCCGTCGATCGGCGACCAGCTGCTGGTCGTCTACTCGCCGCGCAACCCCGACAACTGGGTGGCCCAGCATCCCGGTCTGCGGTCCTACCTGGGGTCCTGAGCTCACCATCCCGGTGAGACATGGGTGAGTTTCAGATCACAGCGGGCCGGGTGGGATCATGCCCGGATGCAGGGTAACGACCATCAGACCCCCGGGAGCGGCCTCCGGATCCGGACCGCCCGCCCCGAGGAATTCGCCGCCATCTCCGCGCTGACCGTGCAGGTGTATGTGGGCGACGGCTACGTCGACGAGGACGACGGCTACGTCCGGGAGCTGGGCGACGTCGCGCACCGGGCCGCCGAGGCCGAGGTGCTGGTCGCCGTGTACGACGGCAAGGTCGCCGGGTCGCTCACCGTCGCGAAGCCGGGCACGCCGTACGCGGAGATCGCGTTACCGGGCGAACTGGAGTTCCGGATGCTCGCGGTGGCCAAGGACGCGCGTGGCCTCGGCGTGGGCACGGCGTTGGTGCGCACCGTGATCGACCAGGCGCGTGCCGGCGGCTACGAGGCGGTGGCGCTGACCACCATGGGCACGATGGTGGACGCGCACCGGATCTACGAGCGGTTGGGGTTCGTCGGTGTGCCGGAACGTAATTGGTCGACCCACGACGGACTGCAGCTGTATGTGATGCGGCTCGCGCTCAGCTGAGCACGGTCGCGACGATGCCGGCCAGATAGCCCAGCCGCGCCACTTCCGACGGGCGGAAATCCGGGCCGCCCGGACGACCGAGCAGCAGCGACTTGCCGGTGTTGCCCAGCGGGGCGGCGGCCAGCTTGGTGTCCATGTCGCGCCAGATCTGCGGTACCCAGTCGGCTTCGCCGTCGAGCCACGACGGCTTCTCCAGTGGCATCCACGGTGCCGAACCCGCTTGCGTCTCAGGGGCACTCGGGCTGCCGACCACGCGGTAGGCGCCGCCGGGGCTCATGCCGATGATCGTGGACCAGCCCACCCGCAGGACCCGCGGCACACCGTCGACGAGCACCTGCAGGCGATCGTCCCGCGCACTGGCGACCTGATCGATCAGCTCGAGCTCGCGGTGGGTGTCCAGGACGCCGGAGTAGGGCCGGATCGAGTCGACGCTCACGTCGTGCACGGACTCCGCGGCGGTGATGAGGGTGTCGGGCAGCGCGCCGGTGGGCACCTCGACCACCAGATCGTCGATGGCGAAACCGGCGCCACGCTCCACGACGTCGAGCGAGAGGATGTCCGCGCCGACCCCGCCGAGGGCGAGTGCCAGGGAGCCGAGGCTTCCCGGTCGATCCGGAAGTTGCACGCGGAGCAGGTATGACACGTGCGTTCCTTTCCTAGGCGGCCGGGGCTGTTCGACACGAATACCCGGTGACGCAATACTTACACCCCCGAGCGCGGGCTATCGAGTCGAAGTATGCGCCCCTGGGCGCGACATGCGCGAACTTTCGCGCGAGGCGGGTGCGTCCGGCCCCGTCACCCGCCCTCGATAGGCTGTGGGCAACTAGTTCCCATACCTAAGCCGAAAGGGGTCCCGCGGTGCCCGCAATCTCCCGTGACGAGGTCGCTCACCTCGCCCGGCTGTCCCGGCTGGCGTTGACCGACGCCGAACTCGACCAGTTCGCCGGTCAGCTGGATTCGATCCTCAGCCACGTGCGGACCATCTCCGAGGTCGCCGCCGACGTCCCCGCCACCGCGTCGCCGAACCCGACGACCAATGTGACCAGGCCCGATGTGGTCGTGCCCGGTCTGACTCCCGAGCAGGCGCTGGACCAGGCGCCCGCCGTGGAAGAACAGCGTTTCCTGGTCCCGCAGATCCTGGGAGAGGGCGAATGAGCGAGTTGACCCAGCTGTCGGCCGCCGAGCTGGCGGCCAAGATCCACGGCGGCGAGGTGTCCTCCACCGAGGTCACCCGCGCGCACCTGGATCGGATCGCCGCGGTCGACGGTGAGCTCAACGCGTTCCTGCACGTCGCGGGGGACGAGGCGCTGGCCGCGGCCGCCGTGGTCGACGCCGCGCTGGCCGCCGGCGAGACGCCCGCCTCGCCGCTGGCGGGAGTTCCGTTGGCGCTCAAGGACGTTTTCACCACCACGGACATGCCGACCACCTGCGCCTCGAAGGTGCTGGAGGGGTGGATGTCGCCCTACGACGCGACGGTCACCTCGCGGCTGCGCGCCGCGGGCATCCCGATCCTGGGCAAGACCAACATGGACGAGTTCGCGATGGGCTCCTCCACCGAGAACTCGGCCTACGGCCCGACCCGCAACCCGTGGGACACCACCCGCATCCCGGGTGGTTCCGGCGGAGGTTCGGCGGCGGCGCTGGCCTCGTTCCAGGCGCCGCTGGCGATCGGCACCGACACCGGCGGCTCCATCCGTCAGCCCGCCGCGGTCACCGCGACGGTCGGCGTGAAGCCCACCTACGGCACCGTCTCGCGCTACGGCCTGGTCGCCTGCGCGTCGTCGCTGGACCAGGGCGGTCCGTGCGGTCGCACGGTGCTCGACACCGCGCTGCTGCACGAGGTGATCGCCGGCTACGACCCGCGTGACTCCACCTCCCGTGACGTGCCGGTGGCCCCGGTGGTCGCCGCGGCCGAGCAGGGCGCCAACGGCGACCTGACCGGCGTGCGCGTCGGCGTGGTGCGCGAATTGCATTCCGACAGTTACCAGCCCGGCGTGCTCGCTTCCTTCGACGCCGCGGTCGCGGTGCTGAAGGAACTGGGCGCCGAGGTGATCGAGGTGTCGTGCCCGAACTTCGAATACGCGCTGTCGTCGTACTACCTGGTGATGCCGTCGGAGGTGTCGTCGAACCTGGCGCGCTTCGACGCCATGCGCTACGGCCTGCGCGTCGGTGACGACGGCAGCCACAGCGCCGACCAGGTGATGTCGCTGACCCGCGAGGCCGGTTTCGGTCCCGAGGTGAAGCGCCGCATCATCATCGGCACCTACGCGCTCTCGGCCGGCTACTACGACGCCTACTACGGTCAGGCGCTCAAGGTCCGCACGATGATCGCGCGCGACTTCGATGCCGCCTACGAGCAGGTCGACGTGCTGGTCTCACCGACCAGCCCGTTCACCCCGTGGAAGCTGGGCGAGAAGGTCGACGACCCGCTGGCCATGTACCTGTCGGACCTGTGCACGCTGCCGACCAACCTGGCCGGGCACTGCGGCATGTCCGTGCCGTCGGGCCTGTCGGCCGACGACAACCTGCCGGTGGGCCTGCAGATCATGGCCCCCGCGCTGGCCGACGATCGCCTGTACCGGGTGGGCGCGGCCTACGAGGCGGCGCGCGGCGCGCTGCCCGCCCCCGCGGGCCTCTAGCGTCGGAACCGAGCGGGGTGCGCTGGGCCGAATCAGCCTGGCGCACCCCGTTTTTCAGATCTCGGTCGCGCGCTTGCCGACGCCGGCGGTCATCGCGGCGAAACCGGCGCGCAGATGCTTGCCGAGGGCGAGTTCGACGACGGGGCTGAGCCAGCCGGCCAGGGTGAACCGCGACTCGTAGCGGGTGCGGTTGGGGCCGAGCGCGACCACGGTGTGCGAGCGCAGGCTGTGCAGGGCGCCCAGCGGCACCGGCTTCATCGTGTAGCTGAACTCGGTGCCCGGGGTGTGGCTGCGGATCCACTCCCGCTGCGGGCGCCGGTTGGGGCCGAGTTGCACCCGCATGTCGATGGGCGAGCCGGGTTCCAGCGTGGTCGCCGCCTCGTAGCAGAAGGTGTTCCATTCGCCGTAGCGGTCGAAATCGGTGAGCACCCGCCACACCGTCTCGGCGGGGGCGTCGATCTCGATCGTTTCGTCGATAGTGAGGGCCATGCGGAAAAACTAGGACATGTTCTAGTTTTCGGCAACCGGGTCAGACCAGCCGCCGCCTGCGCTTGCGCAGGGCGTCGATGATCACCGCCGAGGCCGCCGTCACCGCGAACAGGCCGAGCACGGTCCGGGCCAGCGGCCACAGGTTCGGGCGGTCGGCCGGGTCGGTCGTGGCGAAGACGTTCTCCACCACCGGGGCGCCGTACTCCTGCCTGCGCGAGTTCACGTCGACCGCGGTGAAGGCGATATCGGCCATCACCCCGCAGCGGGCCCGGGAGAACTCGTCGTCGCGCGACTCGCAGGCCGTGTGGATGCGCCGGTTCAGCGCCGCGTCCACCGCGCGCCGCGCCCACGGGCCCAGCGGCTCGTCGACCCGTTCGGCGTAGCGCAGCATGTCGTAGCCCAGGTCGTGGGCCTTGCAGGCGGGGCCGAACTCGGCGGGCAGCGTCACCGGGGACGAGCAGCTACCGTTCGGGTTGACCAGCAGGCCGTCCTGCTGGGCCGGGTCGTAGCCGAACTTGTAGCCGAAGTCGCGCGGGATCAGCGCGGTGGCGTCGGGGTCGTCGTCGGTGAGCGCGCGCACCACCGCGGCCGCGGCCGCGTTCTCGGTGCCGCCACCGGGCGTGGTGCCCATGGCGCCGGGCGCGGCCATGACGACGGCGGCGGCCATGGCCAGGCCCGCGGTACACAGGGCGACACCGCTGCGGCGGCGATGCGCGGCTTCGGCCGGGGTACCGGTGTTCGACGAGGCGGCGGAGACGGCGGTACGGGCACGGCGAGCGGCGGGTACCTGGCGAAGCGGGGTGTTCATGGCCTCCGACGATAAGGAGCGGGTCCGGTGGCGGGCATCCCGCTGTGGACCGGTTCTCGGGGCGCGCGGGCGGGTGACCCGGCGCCGGGGTCACACCAGGGTAGGGGGTCCGAAATCGTTCGTGGGTATGAGGTCCGCTGACCGGACGGTTCGTAGGCTCGAGCCATGCCCGGACAACTGCGCCCCGTGGCGCGCCGCATCACCGCTCGCACGTGGTTCGACCTCGCGACGGTCGCGGTCGCGCTGATCCTGTACAGCGTGGCCTGGCCCACCCTGTTCGTCACCCACGACGTGCCCGCGGGCCTGGCCCCGCTGCTGGCGGCGATGGCGGTGTTCCCGATCCTGTTCGTGCGGGTCAACCCGGCCCTGGGCTGGGCGATCTCGGCGGGCGCGGCGCTGCTGTTCTCGATCGCCATGACGCCGCTGCCCGACAACGACCTGCCGTTCCAGGTCGTGCACGTCATCGTGCTGTTCGTGCTGCTGTTCGCGGTGGCGCTGCGGGCGGCGGTACCGATCATCGTGGTGGCCTGGGCGGCCCAGTCGATGCTGTTCGCCACCACCATGCCCGGATCCGCCGACGGGCCGCTGTGGGGCTGGGTGGTCGGCTTCGGCGCGCTCGCGCTGTTCGGGTACCTGCTGCGCACCGTGGTCGCCTCGCGCCGCAAGCTGGAGCGCCAGGAAGAGGTCACCGAGCTCGAACGCGCGCGCAGGGCGATCCTCGAGGAGAAGGCGCGCATCGCCCGTGACCTGCACGACGTGGTCGCCCATCACATGTCCATGGTGGTGGTGCAGGCGCAGACCGCGCCCTACCGGATCGACGATCTCGACCCGGCCGCGCGCGCGGAATTCGAGTCCATCGGCGCCACCGCGCGCACCGCGCTCAACGAGATCCGCGGGCTGCTCGGGGTGCTGCGCAGCGACGGTCAGCTGCCCGAGCACGCGCCGCAGCCGCGTGCGGCCGACGTGCCCGAGCTGTGCGCCTCGGCCCAGCGGGCGGGTCTGCCGGTCGAGTGGAGTGTGCGCGGTGAGCTGGCGGCGGTGCCGGAGACGACCGGGCTGACCGTCTACCGGGTGGTGCAGGAGTCGATGGCGAACTCGGCCAGGCACGCGCCGGGCGCGCCGGTGCACGTCGCCGTCGCGGTCGATCCCGGGATGGTGATGGTGACCGTGCGCAACGCGGCCGCGGCGGCCGTCGGCGGGCCCGGCGCGGGCGGCGGACACGGGATCGACGGCATGCGGACCAGGGTCGAGGCGGTCGGCGGCGAGCTGGCGGCCGGACCCACTCCGGACGGCGGGTTCGAGGTCTCGGCGAAACTGCCCACACCGTAGGCCCCTTCGCCTCGTCCGCGCGCCCATTAGGGTGGTCGAGTGGCTATTACCGTTTTGATCGCCGACGACCAGGCGATGGTGCGGCAGGGTTTCGGCGCGCTGCTGGCCGCCCAGCCCGACATCAGCGTCATCGGTGACGCGCCGGATGGCCGGGTCGCGGTGGCCGAGGCCAAGCGGTTGCGCCCCGACGTGGTGCTCATGGATGTGCGCATGCCGGAGATGAACGGTCTCGACGCCGCCCGGGCCATCCTCGCCGCCGGCTTCGATCCGCCGGTGCGGGTGCTGATGCTGACCACCTTCGACATCGACGACTACGTCTACGAGGCGCTGAGCTTGGGCGCGAGCGGGTTCCTGCTCAAGGACGCGCCCGCCGAGGAACTGGTGCGCGCGGTCCGCGTCGTCGCCGACGGTGAGGCGCTGCTCGCGCCGACCATCACCCGTCGCCTGATCGCCGATGTCACCCGCAGGCGCAACACCGTGCGCACGCCCGCCGCCCCCGCGCTCACCTCGCTGACCCCGCGCGAACGCGAAGTGCTCGAGCTGGTGGCCAAGGGCCTGTCCAACACCGAGATCGCCGAGGCGCTGTTCGTCGCCGAGCAGACCGTGAAAACCCATGTCTCCAAGGTCTTCTCGAAGCTCGGCCTGCGCGACCGGGCGCAGGCGGTGGTGCTGGCCTATGAATCCGGCCTGGTCGTCCCCGGCTGAGCCGGTGCGCTCAGCGCGGGCAGACGCCGCCGCGCAGCTCCGGCAGGTGCCGCGACAGCAGCAGCGCCATCCGGTCCAGCAGCGCGGTGGTGTCGTCGAAGGTGCCCGAATCCGCTTGCGCGGCAAGAGCGACCGCCAGCAGGCCGCTGCCGACCGGCACCAGCCCGAACTGGCGCACCGTGTAGACGCCGGTGTCGTCGTCGGGGCCCCAGCCACCCTTGAACTCGGTGCCGTCGAGCTGACCCAGCCCCCAGCCCTGCTCGGGGGTGATCTCGCCCATCAGCTGCCGGACCAGCTCGGTGTGCGGCAGGCAGGGCAGGCGCGAGGCGAAGCGGACCTGATTGGCCAGCGACCATTCGGTGCCGCCGAAGGACGTGTAGTCGAGTTCGGTGCGCAGATTCTCCTTGCCGGTGGAGATGTCGCCCGCCTCGTCGAGGACCTCCTGCACGGCCTCGGCGGCTTCCTCGCCGTCGCCCAGGGATTGCCACAGGCCCTCGGCGGCGTCGTTGTCCGACACCGTGATCGCGGCCTGCACCATCTCGAAGATGGACTGGTCCTGATCGTGGCGCAGCGCGGCCACCGCCAACGGCACCTTGATCGTCGACCAGGCGATGCCGGTGGTCCAGTCGCCGTAGATCGTCATCCGGCCGCCGCCGACCGGCATCAGCGCCATGCCGACCTGGCCCGGCAGTTGCGCCTGCAGCTGGGTGAACTCCGCGGCCAGCGAATCGGGCAGCATGATGGACAGGCCGGGGTGCCAGGCGTCTTCGCTGTTCACCGTGACCGTGGGCGCGCTCACGGCGGTCGGGGTACCCGGCAGGGCACACGAGGCGGACAGCGCGGCCGATGCCAGCACCACACACTGCAGCAGCCTGCGACAGGCAGCCGCCTTTCCGGTCGACTTCACCACCGAATCCTCCCCACCACCCACTGCGCGTCGGCGCCCTGCTCCGGCGGTGCAAACTACTCGTCGAGCGCGCCCGGACAATACCGGACGACCGTTAGCAAGTTTCACCGATTTTCGGCGAGAATTCGAATGAACGTGGTCACACCGCTGCGCGGGTGCCATGCTGGTCCGCCACAGGCGCCGGAAGGGGGTCGCAGTGCTCGACATCGGTGAGGTGTTCGCCGGGTTCACCATCGAGCGGATGCTCGGCCAGGGCGGCATGGGCACGGTGTATCTGGCGCGGCATCCGCGGCTGGACCGGTTGACCGCGCTCAAGCTGCTCAACCGCGATCTGTTCGCCGACGAACGGGTGCGCGCCCGCTTCGAACGGGAAGCGGATCTGGCGGCCGGGCTCGATCATCCCGGCATCGTCACGGTCTTCGACCGCGGCACCGAGGGCGAGCAGCTGTGGATCAGCATGCAGTATGTCGACGGGATCGACGCGGCGACCGTCGATCCCATGACACTGCCGCCGGAACGGGCCGTGCAGATCGTCGAAGGGGTTGCCGACGCACTGGATTACGCGCACAGCAGGGGAGTGCTGCACCGGGACGTGAAGCCGGCCAACATCCTGTTGGCCCGCTCCGGCGGCGGTCAGGGCGAGCGGATGTTCCTGACCGACTTCGGTATCGCCCGCCTGCGCGCCGATTCCACCCACCTGACCCAGCAGGGCATGTTCACCGCGACCCTGGCCTACGCCTCGCCCGAACAGATGACCGGCGCCGAACTCGACCACCGCTCCGACCAGTACTCCCTGGCCTGCGCCCTCTACTGGCTGTTCACCGGCATCGCCCCGTTCGACTCGCCGGACCCGAACGAGATCATCCGCGGCACCCTCTACCTCAACCCGCCGCCTCTGGCCCTGCGCCGCCAGGGCCTGCCCCCCGCCCTGGACGCCGTCCTCGCCGCCGCCATGGCCAAACACCCCGCGGCCCGCTTCGATTCGTGCGCCGCCTTCGCCAAGGCCGCCCGCCAGGCCCTGACCTCCAACACCGCGCCCGCCCTGCCCCGGCCCCCGGCCAACACGCCCGCCTTCTACCCACCCGCCCCCGTGGGCCCCTACCCCCCGCACGCCCCCGGCTACGGCCCCAACCCGGCTCAGCCGATCCCTCCCGCGCCCCAGTCCCCGTGGCGCCCACCCCACCAGGCCCCGGTCCCCGCCGGACCCCGGGCCCCCGGTCCACCGCCCGCCGGATACGCCGCCCCGGCCGCTCAGCCGCCGGTGGCGCAGCAGGGTGCCCAGCCGCCTGCTGTCGAGCCGCCCGTGGCGTACCCGGTGCCCNCAACCCGGCTCAGCCGATCCCTCCCGCGCCCCAGTCCCCGTGGCGCCCACCCCACCAGGCCCCGGTCCCCGCCGGACCCCGGGCCCCCGGTCCACCGCCCGCCGGATACGCCGCCCCGGCCGCTCAGCCGCCGGTGGCGCAGCAGGGTGCCCAGCCGCCTGCTGTCGAGCCGCCCGTGGCGTACCCGGTGCCCAGCGGTCAGCCGGCACCGCAACCGCCGGTGGCGCAGCAGTCGCCGGCGCGACAGCAGAGTGCGCAGCCGCCTGGCGCGCCACCGTCGCCTGTGGCACCGCAGGTACCGGTGGTGCGGCAGGGTGCGCGGTCGTCTGCGGCCGAGCCGCCCGTGGCCTACCCGGCGCCTGGGGTTCAGCCGGCCCCGCAACCGCCTGTGGCGCCACAGCCGTCCGCTGCTGAGCCGCCTGTGGCCTACCCCGTGCCGGAGGTTCGGCAGGCCGCACATGAGCCAGTGGGGCAGCCCGGTTCTGCCGTTGGGGCCGACTTCCCGGCGGTCGATCCGCAGGCGGTGAGGTCCCCGGGCTCGCCCGCTCCGATCGCGAATCCCGTTGCCGAACGACCACACTCGTCCCAGCCGCCGACCGGGGCGATTCCTGCGGTGCCGCAGGCCCCCGCGATCCCGCCGACCGACGTACCGGCGCCCGGCCCGCGCCCGCAGGGGGGCTCGACCGGCGCGCAGTCGCCTGTGGCGGCAGGGTCGTCAGGTGGTGTGGGATCCGAGGGTGCTCGGATAACGCCCGGCGCAGAGAGCGATCTTCGGACGCGGGAGGAGGGCCCGGACGGGTCGTCGGTTTCCGCTGTGCCCGGCGGCATCGCTGGTCCGGCAGCAGGGCTGTGGGCGGGCGATTCGGTGGCAGGCTCGGTAACCGGTGGTGGTGCGCCTTCGGCCGACGTAAAAGGCGGCAAGGCTGAGGGTTCCGGGTCCCGCGGGAGTGGTTCGGATGCCGATTCGGTGGTCACCGATGTGGTGCCGATGCCGGATACGGATCAGCTGGATGCCGCCAACGCGAGTGCGCTGACCGAGGTGACGCCGATTGCGCGACCAGCGGAGGAGGCTGGCCGCAGTGCGGAATCGTCCGGTGCTCCAGCCGATTCCGGTCACCCTGCAAGGGGTGTCGGTTCAGGCGTGGCGGCCGCTGAACCGGTACAGGGTGCGCAGGGGCCGCCGCACGCCGCGGCCGCTGTCCCGGCGGAGCCCGACGGTGACCGAGGTGCGGCATACGGATCGAACCCCGGGCGCGACGATTCGCCGCAGCGAGTCGTCGCGCCGAGTGATGCGACGGCAGCGGCCGGGGGGCCCTCGGCGGCCGAAGGCGTTGCGTCGGGTGGCGCACCGTCGGCGGAGGCGGGACGCTCGGTGTCCGTTGCTGACGGGTTCGGAACCATGGCTGGACCCGAACCAGGGCAACAGGATTCGCGCCGCCCAGGCGCGCCGTCGGACGAGAGCGCATCGCGGGCTCCGGCAGCCCACCCGGTCCCGGCCGCCGACGAACGGAACGCGGCTGTGGGGGCGGCCCTCGGGCAGGGAGAGCCGTCCCAGCACGGCCTCGCCACGGGTGGCGAGCCGGGATCGGTGATCGGCCCGCACGCGGGACAGGCCGGAGCGCAGGGCGGTGGTGTGCCGCAGGACTCGCCTCCGCCGGGGAGCTCGCCGCAGGCCGGGGGTGCGCTGGCGGGAACACCGCAAGGTGGTGGGGTGCCGGGTGGGCCGGCGATGGGGGCGCCGGGAATGCGCGGGCCGTGGGTGGGTCCGCGGCGGCCGGTGCCGCGGCGGATGTCGCGGGTGCACCGGTTGGGGTGGTTGTTGCTGGCGGCGTTGGTGTTCGCGCTGGTCGGGTTGTTGGTGGCGCTGGTTGTGGTGGTGTTGCCCGACGGGGACGAGGCGGCGGACGCGGCCGGAGGGACGGCGAAGGGTCCGTCGAGTTCGGTCGCGGCGGTGGGGGATTCGTTCGCGGCGAGCCGCCGGGTGTTTCCGACACTGGTGCCGCAGGGGTCCGTGGCGGAGGGGCCGGGGTATCGGGGTGCGCGGTGTGTCGCGGTGCGCGCGGTGAGTGAGCTGCAGTGGAAAGAACCCGCGCTGCAATGGAATCCGATCAGCGCGGGCTGGCAGTGCGAGCGGACCGACAACAATGCCGGGTCGGTGAGTTACCTGGTGCTGGAGTATCCGACGGCGGCCCAGGCGCGGTCGGTCGTGGAGGCGATGCCCGCCGCGGTGCGGTATCCGGGCACCAAGGACGGGGTGCCGTTCTCGTTGCGCCGGTGGGTCGTGCCCGACCAGGCCGGCGTCCGTACCCAGACCGCCCATCAGGTCATGAGTTTCCCCGACGACTCCACCCGCGCGAACTACCTGATCGCGGTGAGCCGCCGGGGCAGCAGCGGCGTGGCGGGCGCCCCACGCCCCACCGCCCAGGACGAGGTGATCGCCTGGTGGGAGGAAGTGCCACTGTGACGGCGTGCGGACGACTCTCCGTCGCGGCGTCACGCGAACCCGTATGACGCCGCGACGGAAACCTCAGTCGACCGCCAGCGCCGCCACGATCGGCATCCTGGCCGCCCGGAAGGCGGGCGGGATGGACCCGAGCAGGGCCAGGCCGAGGGCGACGGCGCCGTAGACCACCAGCAGCGGGCTCGGCCGGTAGACGATGTCGATCGTCATCGCGTGCCCGATCGCCACGGTCGCCAGGTACTGCACGGCCGCGCCGACGACGAGTCCGATGGCGGCGCCGATGAAACCGATGCCCGCGGCCTCGGCCAGCACCGAGCGCAACAGGAATTTACGGTTGGTGCCCATGGCGCGCAGGACGCCGAGTTCGCGGCGCCGTTCCAGCACCGACAGCATCAGCGTGTTGAGCAGCGCCACCGTCGCCACCAGGACGACGATCCACAGGATCATGTTGCTCATGGCCGCGCCCTGCTGCACGCTCGACGAGATGGCGTCGACCATGTCCGCGCCGCTCTCGACATGGAGTTCCTGCGGCACCGCCGCGCGGACGCCGGCGCGCACCGCGGCCGGGTCGGCGCCGGGGGCGAACTTGATCGCCAGGATCGTCTCGCCGGGGCGCTGGTACCACTCCCGCATCTGATCCAGGTTCATCATCACCACGCCCGACACGGCGGTGAAATACGGAATCACCTGCAGCACCGGCACGTTGCGCTCGCCCGAGGGGGTCGGCATGGTGATCCGGTCGCCGACGGACAGCTGCATCGAGCGGGCCACGTCACGGGTGACGACGACGCCCTCGCCCCGACCCAGCTGGTCGATCACCGCCTTGTCGACCGCGCCGAGGCGGGCATCGTCGTAGCTGGGCGGGTAGCCCTGCAACATGACCCGTCCGCTGCCGACGGTCGCGAAGGCCATCTGGGCGGGCCGCACGTGCTCGACGCCCGGTACCGCGGCCACGCGCTCGGCGATGTCGGGCGGCAGCACCGGTCCGGTCGGGAACTGTTCCACCGGAGTGGGACTCACATAGAGGTCGGCGTCGCCGAGGCTCTGGAAGGAGTCGGTGGCGGAGTCGACCATATTGCCCGACGCGCCGCCGAGCGCGACGACGGCCGCGACACCGATCATCACCGTCATCGCGGTCGCCCAGACGCGGCGGGGGGCCCGCTCCAGGGTGGTCGCGCCGAGGGCGCCGGGCGCGCCGAACCAGCGCGCGATGCCCGCCGCGGCGCGCACGAT
>NZ_JBCGFB010000115.1:0-19448 GCF_038752175.1 Nocardia sp. No.11
CCGCCGAGGGCGGGCCCGGCCGCCCGGCGCTGGCCGCGCGCGTGCGCCCCGACCGGATCCCGCTCTCGCCCGCCCAGCAGCGCATGTGGGTGCTCAACCAGCTCGATCCGAGCTCGGCCGCCTACAACATCGCCATCGCCCTGCGCCTGACCGGCGCTCTGGATGTCGAGGCCATGCGCCTGGCGCTGACCGACGTGATCGCGCGGCAGGAAAGCCTGCGCACCCGCTATCCGGCCGATACCGAAGGGCCACGTCAGGTCGTCGTCGGCCTCGACGCGGCCACGCCCGCCATGCCGGTCCTCGACACCGAAGACGGTGCGCCGCTGCGGGATCGGATCACCGAGCTGGCGGGCACCGGATTCGATCTCACCAGGCAGGCGCCGCTGCGGGTCGGGCTGTTCCGGCTCGTCGACGCCGGGTCCGACGGTCTCCCCGTGCATGTGGTCGTGCTGGTGGTGCACCACATCAGCGCCGACGGCGCGTCGATGGCGCCGCTGGCGGGCGACCTGGTGGCCGCCTACTCGGCGCGCGTGGCGGGCGAGGCGCCCACCCGGGCCCCGCTCACCGTGCAGTACGCCGACTTCGCGCTGTGGCACCGCGAACTCCTCGGCAGCGCGACCGACCCGGAATCGGTGGCCGCCCAGCAGATCCGGTACTGGACCGACGCCCTCGCCGGCGCACCGGACGCGCTGGAACTGCCCACCGACCGCCCGCGACCCGCGGTGCAGACGATGCGCAGCGACGACCTCGACTTCGCGATCGACGAGCAGCTGCACCGCACGCTCATCGACGTCGCGGCCGCGAGCAATGTCAGCGTCTTCATGCTCGTGCACGCCGCGCTCGCGGTCCTGCTGGCCCGGTTGAGCGGCACCGGTGACGTCGTCATCGGCACTCCCGTCGCCGGGCGCGGCGAGGCCGCCCTGGACGACCTCGTCGGCATGTTCGTCAACACCCTGGCCCTGCGCACGCCGATCGACCCCGGCGCGAGTTTCCGGCAGGTGCTGGCCGAGGTCCGCACCACCGATCTCGACGCGTTCGCCCATGCCGACGTGCCCTTCGAACAGCTCGTCCAGGCGCTCGACCCGACCCGCTCGACCGCGCACCACCCGATCTTCCAGGTGTCGCTGTCGCTGCAGAACTTCGTCGAGCCGGTGCTGGACCTGGCCGGACTGCGGTTCGAGGTCGAGGACTTCGACCGCGACGCCTCGGCCTTCGACCTCACCCTCGACCTGCGCGAACGATTCACCGACGCCGGCCCCGCCGGGCTCGACGGCGTGCTGACCTACGCGACCGACCTGTTCGACGCGGCCACGGTGGCCGCGTTCGTGACCCGCTGGCAGCGCGTCCTGTCGGCCGTCCTCGCCGACCTCGACCTGCGGGTCGCCGATATCGACCTGCTCGACGCGGGTGAACGCGCGGAACTGATTCCGGTCCGCGGCCCGGCCACGGCGGGCACGATCACCCTGCCCCGGCTGCTCGCCGACACCGCCGCGACCTACCCCGACCATCCGGCGCTGGTCGCCGGGACCACGACGACCTACCGCGCGCTCGACGCCCGCTCGAACCAGCTGGCCCGCCTGCTGATCGACGCGGGTGCGGGCACCGAAACCGTTGTCGCCCTGGGGCTGCCCCGCTGCGCCGAGCTGCACACGGGGATCTGGGCCGCCGCGAAGGCCGGTGCCGCGTTCCTGCCGGTCGACCCGAAGCATCCGGTGGACCGCATCGATCACATGCTCACCGACTCCGGCGCCCGGGTCGGTCTCACCCTGACCGCGTACCGGGCGAGCCTGCCCGACACCACCCGCTGGCTGGTCCTCGACGACCCCGACATCGTCGCCCGGCTGCGCGCCGCCGCCGACACCCCGCTCACCGCCGACGACCTGCCCACGCCGATCCGCCTGGCGAATCCCGCCTGGATGATCTACACCTCCGGGTCGACCGGAACTCCCAAGGGCGTCACCGTCACCCATCGCGGCCTGGCCGACCTCGTGGCGGCGCAGCGGGCCGATCTCGGACTCGATGACCGGTCGCGGGTGCTCCAGGTCGCCTCGCCGAGTTTCGACGCGTCGATCTTCGAGGCGCTGATGGCGTTCGGCAGTGGTGGCGCCTGTGTGATCGCGCCGCCCGAGGTCTTCGGTGGCGCGCCGCTGGCCGAGCTGATCGCCGCCGAGGCGGTCACGCACATGGTGATCACGCCGTCGGCGCTGGCCACGATCGATCCCGCCGAGGTGTCGAGCGTGCGGGTACTCGCGGTGGCGGGCGAGGCGGTCGGCCCCGATCTGGTCGGGCGCTGGTGCGGCGGGGCCGCGGAGCGGCGGATGGTCAATCTGTACGGGCCGACCGAATACACCATCTGGGCAACGGGTTCCGCGCCGTTGTCCACGACGGAGCCGGTCACCATCGGCACCCCGATCCGGGGCGCGGCCGTGCTCGTCCTCGACGATCGGTTGCGGCCGGTACCGGTCGGCGTCGCCGGTGAGCTGTATCTGACCGGCACCGCCACCGCCCGGTGCTACCACGCCCGGCCCGGGCTGACCGCCGCGCGCTTCGTCGCCGATCCCTACGGCGCGCCCGGCGAGGTGCTCTATCGCACCGGCGATCTGGTGCGCTGGATCCGCCCGCCCGAGCTCGGGTTGACGCTGGAATACCTCGGCCGCACCGACTTCCAGGTGAAGGTGCGCGGTCAGCGCATCGAGCTCGGCGAGATCGACGCGGTGCTCGGCGGCATCGACGGCGTCGATCTCGCGGTGACACTGGGTGTGCCCGGTCCCACCGGCGCGACCGCGCTGGCGGCCTATCTGGTGCGGATGCCCGGCGCCGACCTCGATCTCGCGCGGGTGCGGGCCGTCGCCGCCGACAGTCTGCCCGCCTACATGGTGCCCGCGGCCTTCGTGGTCCTGGACGCCATCCCGGTCAACGCCGTCGGCAAACTCGATCGCAAGGCCCTGCCGGAACCGGTGTTCATCGCCGAGGAGGCGCCGTATCTGGCGCCGCGGACACCCACCGAACACGTCCTGGCCGAGGTGTACGCCGAGTTGCTCGGGCGCGACCAGGTCGGCGTCGACGATTCGTTCTTCGCCCTCGGCGGCGACAGCATCCTGGCGATCCAGCTGGTCACCCAGGCGAAACTGCGTGGGGTGCACTGCACACCGTTGCAGGTCTTCGAGCATCGCACCGTCGCGGCGCTGGCCGCCGCCGTCGACGCCGCCGGGACGGTCGAGGCGCTCGCGGAGCTGCCCGGCGGCGGGGTCGGCGACCTGCCGCTGACCCCGATCGTCCGGTACATGATCGAGCGCGGCGGCGATTTCGACCGCTTCGCCCAGACCGCGGTGCTGGAACTGCCCGTCGGCATCGAGCGCACGGACCTGGTGGCCACGCTCACCGCCGTCATCGACCGGCACGACATGCTGCGGGCCCGGCTGTGGTCCGACGAGGACGGCTGGCAGCTGCGGGTGGCGGAACCGGGCACGATCGAGGTGGACGCCCTGGTGCACCGCACCGAGATCGACGCCGCGGCCGAACCCACCGAACTGCGCGAGGACGTCCGCAGCGAACTCGACTCCGCGCTGAATCGGCTCGATCCGGCCGACGGCGTCGTGCTGCAGTTCGTCTGGCTCGATCCGGTCGGTGCCGCGGGCTCGCGCACCCGGCCCGGACGGCTGATCGTGGTGGCCCACCACCTCGCCATCGACAGTGTGTCGTGGCGAATCCTGGTGCAGGACTTGATCGGAGCCTGGGCCCAGGTGTCGGCGGGCGCCACCCCGGTGCTGGCCGAGACCGGGACCTCGATGCGGCGCTGGTCCTACGCGCTGACCGAAGCCGCGCACTCCGACCAGCGGCTGGCCGAACTCGGCTACTGGCGCGACCTCGTCGGCGGCCCCGACCCGCTGCTCGGCGGCAGGCACCTCGATCCCGCCATCGATCAGGCCCACACCGTGCGCCGGGTCGACATCGAGGTCGACGCGGACGTCACCACCGCCCTGCTCACCACGCTGCCCGGGCTGTTCCACGGCGGCGTCACCGACGCGCTGTTCGCCACGCTCGCCCTGGCGCTGGTGCGCTGGCGAGCCCGGCGCGGCGTGGACGAGAAGTCCGCGCTGCTGCGGCTCGAAGGCCATGGCAGGCAGGAGGAAGTCGTCCCCGGCGCCGACCTGTCCCGCACGATCGGCTGGTTCACCAACCTGTACCCGGTGCGGCTCGACCTGTCCGGCATCGACATCGACGACGCGTTCGCCGGCGGCCCGGCGATGGGCGCGGCCATCCGCGCGGTCAAACACGATCTGCTGTCGGTGCCGGACAAGGGCATCGGGTTCGGCCTGCTGCGCTACCTGAATCCCGAGACCGCGGCACAGCTGCCGGAGCGGCTGCCCGGCCAGATCTGCGTCAACTATCTCGGCAGGCACACCGCCGCCGAGATCCCGGCCGGGCTGGAAGGTCTCGGCTGGCTGCCCACCGACGAATTCGGCGACCTGGATGTCGGCGAACACGCCACCGTCCCGGTGATGGCGGCGATCGACATCAACGCGTTGGTGCTCGGCGACCGCCTGCGCGCCGACTTCGGTTATCCGGCAGAACTACTCGACCGCGACGACGTCGCCGAGCTGGCCCAGCTGTGGACCCGGGCCCTGGGCGCGGCGGCGCGCTTCGCCGACTCCCCGGCGGCCGAACGCGCCTCCGCCGAGGAAGCCGCCGCCATGGTCGCCGCGGCGGCCGAACCCACGGGCGCCGGCTCGAGCGGTCTCGGACTCGACGTGCTGCTGCCGATCCGGCTCGGCGGCGACAAACCCGCCCTGTTCTGTGTCCATTCCTCCTCCGGAATGTCGTGGAGCTACCTGGGATTCGCCGAGCGACTGCGGCCGGGCAGACCGATCTACGGCCTCCAGGCGCCCGACCTCAGCGGCCGCGAGCCCTCGGCCCGGTCCATCGAGGAGTTCGCGCGGCGGTATGTGCGCGAGATCCGCGCGGTCCAGCCGCAGGGCCCGTATCACCTGCTCGGCTGGTCCTTCGGCGGACTGATCGCCCATGCCATGGCGGTGCAGTTGGCCGAGGCGGGCGAGCGGGTCGGCGTGGTGGCGATGCTGGACACCGACACCGCCGATATCGACGGCGACAGCATCGAGCGCCTGTCGCCCGGCGCGTTCATCAACACCTTCGGCGCGATCTTCGGCATCGACAACGTCCCCGCCGAAGCCACCGCGCAGGAGGCGGCCGAGCTGATCGCCGCCGAACTCGGCGGGGTCGAACTCGTCGACGCGGCCACGATCGAACGGATGGCGGGCTCCTACAACGCCTCCGCCGGGACCAGAACCGGCTACCAGCGCCCGGTCTACCACGGTGACGTCCTGTATTTCACCGCCGCGGTCGACCCCGGCGAATGGATGGGTCCCGACGGCTGGCGCCCCTACGTGACCGGCGCGATCGTCGCCCACGACGTCGAGACAACGCACGACGAGCTGACCAATCCCCTCGCACTGTCGGTGATCTCGCCGGTGCTGGATGACCACATGGAAGCAGGAGACCGGACATGAGCGTCGCACCGAGCCCCACCCTCACCTCCACCGGCGGCGTGGTCGTCGAAGGGATCGAGAAGTCCTTCGGCGACGTCCACGCCCTGCGCGGCGTCGACTTCGTGGCCGCGCCCGGCGAGGTACTCGGCATCCTCGGGCCCAACGGCGCGGGCAAGACCACGATGGTGAACGTCTTGTCCACGCTCATCACCCCCGATCGGGGCCGGGCCGTGGTCGCCGGGCACGATGTCGTCACCGACCCCGCGGCGGTCCGCAAATCCATCATGCTGACCGGCCAGTACGCCGCGCTCGACGACATGCTCAGCGGCTACGAGAACCTCGTCCTGTTCGGCAGGTTGATGGGCCTGCGTAAACCGGCGGCCCGGGCCAGGGCCAAGGAACTGATCGCCGAATTCGATCTGGAGCGGGCCGCGAACCGGCGGGTCGGCACGTACTCCGGCGGCATGCGGCGGCGCATCGACATCGCCTGCGGGCTGGTGGTCCGGCCCGATGTGGTCTTCCTCGACGAGCCGACCACCGGCCTGGATCCCCGCAGCCGTCAAGGTGTCTGGGACCTGGTGCGCAGCTTCAAGAACGCGGGCATCACCACCCTGCTCACCACCCAGTACCTGGAGGAAGCCGACGCGCTCAGCGACCAGATCATCGTCATCGACCACGGCGTTGTGATCGCCTCCGGCACCGCCGACGAGCTGAAACACCGCACCGGCGGCAGCTACTGCGAGGTGGTGCCGCTCGATCTGGAGGAGATGCCCGCCATCGTCGCCGCGCTCGGCTCGCTGCTGCCCGCCGAGAATCTGGCGGCGCTGACACCGGAATCCGACCGGATCACCATCCCGGCCCCCGACGGCGCCAAGACCCTCGCCGAAGCACTGCGCCGCCTCGACGACGCGTCGGTCGAACTCGTCGACATCGCGCTGCGCCGTCCCTCGCTCGACGACGTGTTCCTCCAGCTCACCGGCCATCTGCCGACAACCGAGACGGCACCGGAGGTCGTGTCGTGACCGCCACCACCTGGCATACCCACGTCCGCGCCGCCCCGGACACCGTGCAGCAGTGGTGGGTGCTGACCACCCGGCTGATCGTGCCCTCGGTCAAGACCGGCGAGGTGCTGTCCTCGATAGTCGCGCCCGCCGCGTTCACGGCCAGCTTCTACATCCCGCTCAAGACCGTGATGATGTTCTCCGGCAACGGTTTCAGCAGCTACGCCCAGTACATGATGCCGCTGGTGATCCTGCAGGCCGCCGCCTTCACCGCCATCTCGGCGGCGTTCCGCTCGGCCACCGATTCCGTGGCCGGGCTCAACCGCCGGTTCGGCGCGATGCCGCTGCGCCCGCTGGTGCCGGTGGCGGCGCGGATGTCGGCCAACATCTTCCGGCTGCTGATCTCCTTGGCCGCGGCGATCGTGTCCGGGTACGTGATCGGTTTCCGGTTCCGGCTCGACGCCGCGCACACCCTCGGGTTCTTGGCGTTCTCGTTGCTCATCGGGATCGCGTTCACCCTCGGTGCCGATGTCATCGGCACCGTGTCCAAGAGTCCGGAGGCCACCACGCAGGCCTTGGTGTTGCCGCCGTTGATCTTCGGCATGCTCTCGACCGGTCTCGCGCCGGCGAGCCAGTTCCCGAGCTGGATCCAATGGTTCGTCCGAAATCAGCCGGTTTCCCAGTTCGCCATCGTGTTGCGGGCGCTGGCCGGTGACACCGCCGGGAACGCGGGCACGATCAGCTGGTCGCTGGTGACCCCGTCGCTGCTGTGGCTCGCGGCGATCCTGCTGATCAGCCTCCCCGTGGCCATCCGGCTGAGTTCGAGGAGGGCGTGATGACACTGCTTGCCGCTCGTACCGAGCAGACCACCACGGGTTCGGAGACCACGCCGGGCGCGCTGGTCCGGCACACCCTCATCCAGACCCAGCGCCTGCTGCTGCGCTGGGCCCGCAATCCGGTCACCCTGCTGGAGACCCTGCTCATCCCGTGCCTGCTGCTGATCATGCTCGACATCGTCGTCGGCGGGCAGATCCAGAAGTTCACCGGCGACGACGCCCTCTACGGCTCGGTCCCGATGGTCGCCATCGTCGGCGCGCTCTCCGGCGCCGTGGCCAGCGGGGTCCTGCTCGGGCGCGAACGCGACGCCGGCCTGCTGGCCCGGTTCTGGGTGCTGCCGGTGCACCGGGCCTCCGGGATCGCCTCGCGCGTGCTCGCCGAGGGCTGCCGGATCGTGCTCGGCACCATCGCCGTGGTGCTCGTCGGCGCGCTGCTGGGCTTCCGGTTTCATCAGGGTCCGCTGGCGGCGCTCGTGTTCCTGGCGGTGCCGGTGCTCTTCGGACTCGCCTTCGCCACCATCGTCACCGCGATCGCCGTCTTCACCGCGAAAGCCTCACTGGTCGAAGGCGTCACCATCCTCACCTCGCTGATGATGTTCTTCAGCACCGGCTTCGTCCCGCTGATCGCCTTCCCGACGTGGATCCAGCCGATCGTGCGCAATCAGCCGATGTCGGTCGCCGTGGACGCCATGCGCGGTCTCGCCGACGAGGGGCCGATCGCGCGGCCGCTGACCCTGACCCTGGTGTGGTGTCTGGGCGCGATCGTGCTGTTCGCGGTCCCCGCCGCGATCGGGTTCCGGCGCGCCAGCCGACGCTGAGTGGCCCCGCGAACCCGCGGCGCCGGGCCGCCCTGCCACGCAGTACCCTCGTGCGCATGCCGGTGAGCGCCCGAGTACGCACCCGATTCCGTCGCACCGCCGAGCAGGGCGTCCGCGTCCGCTCGCGTGGCGTCCTCCCCGTCGCCGCGCTGCTGTGCGTCGCCGTGGTCACCGCGGGCTGCGCGGACAAGCACGACGACGCGAGCACGATCATCCGCACCACCACCAATATCGCCGGGGCCGGTGTGGTCGGCGTGGCCAGGGACACCGCCACGGCGTGCCCGCTGCCGAGCGCCCCCGATCCCGCCGCGGGCGCGACCCGCACCGTCACCCATGCCGCCGGGACCACGCAGGTCCCCGCCGACCCGCAGCGCATCGTGGTGCTCACCAGCTCGGCGCTCGACGCCGCCTGCGCGGTGGGCCTGTGGGAGCGGGTCGCCGGCGCGGTCACCCTCGACGGTGAACGTCCGCAGCCGATGTACCTCGGCTACGGCGTGCTGAAGGTGCCGAGCATCGGCTCGATCGGGCAGCCCGATCCGGCGCGCATCGCCGCGCTGAAGCCCGACCTGATCCTCGGCGACGTCGCCCCGGCCGCCGGCGGCTACGAGGCGCTGAGCGCGATCGCCCCGACCGTCCTCATCGGCTCCGGCGGCAGCTGGCAGTCCGACTTCGCGGCCTACGCCTCCGGAATGGGCCGCGGCGCCGCCGCCGACGCCGCTCTGCGCGCCTACCTCACCGAGGCGCACGATCTCGGCCCGGCGCTCAACGCGAGCCAGTCGCAAGCCTCGGTGCTGCGTTTCACCGCCGACACCATCCAGGTCCAGGGCAGCGAGACCTTCGCGGCCCAGGTCCTGTCCGATGTCGGCGTGCAGCGCCCGACCGCGCAGCGCGGCACCTCCTACGACATCACCACCGCGGACCTGGCCACCAAGGCCGAGGGCGACATCATCTACGTGATGTTCGCGGGCAAGGCGGGCGAGGACCACGGCAAGCGGGTCCTGCGCTCGGACGAGTTCACCGAGCTCGGCGCCGCGACCGATCGTCGCGTCTTCGCCGTCGACGACAGCGTGTGGCACACCACCGGCCTGACCGCCGCCCGCGCGATCCTCACCGACCTGCGCGACAGCCTCAACGGGTACGTCACCGACTGACCGCGGGGGCTCCCAGCGAACACCCAGCGTGTTCCCAGCTCCGGCGCAGTACCCGCGCCTACCGTCGTCGGCGACACGGTACGAGCGAAGGAGCAGCGATGGACGACCACGATCTCGGACTCGGGCACGACCTGCGGGTCATGTCGCGACGGCGGATCCTCGGCATGATCGGTGCCGCGAGCCTGGCGACCGCGGCGGCGGCCTGCGCCTCGGCGACCGACTCGGGCGTCACCGACACCGCGACGACCACGCCCGACACGGCGACTCCCGCCGCCGCGCCGCAGGAGACGGCGGGCCCGTACCCGGGTGACGGGTCCAACGGACCCAATGTGCTGATCGAATCGGGCGTCGTCCGCTCCGACATCACCACCAGCTTCGGCGCGTACTCCGGTGTGGCCCAGGGTGTTCCGATGACTCTCACGCTGAACCTGCGCGATCTCGCCAAGGGCGCCGCGGGAGCGGGAATGGCCGTCTACGTCTGGCACTGCGATCGCGAGGGCCGGTACTCGCTCTACAGCGAGGGCGTCACCGAGCAGAACTACCTGCGCGGCGTCCAGGTCGCCGACGACACCGGCACCGTCCGCTTCACCTCGATCTTCCCCGCCTGCTACGCGGGTCGTTGGCCGCACATCCACTTCGAGGTCTACGACGACCTCGCCACCGCCGTGGCGGGCGACAACGCACGCCTCACCTCCCAGATCGCCCTCCCCGAGGACTCGTGCGAATCCGTCTTCGCCGCCGACTCCGGCTATTCCGCGAGCATCGAGAACATGTCCGGCGTGTCGCTGTCCTCGGACAATGTCTTCGGCGACGGCTGGGACGCCGAACTCGCCACCGTGACCGGGACACCCGCCACCACCATGGCCGTGTCCCTCACCGTCGGTGTCGCCGCGAAGTCCCAGAACACCCAGTCCGGCACCGGTTCTCCCGGCACCCCACCCGGCGGCAGTGGCCCCGCGGGCCCTCCGCCCGGCGGTCAGGGCCCCGGTGGTGGGCCATCACCCCGGTAACCGGCCACCGACGCCCCGCGCGGCGGAGAGGTCGTCGGCCGTCAATCGAATTGCACGGTCGCGAGCATGTCGCGCGCGAGTTGTTCGGGATCGGCCGACGAGGCCAGCTCCGACCCGTCCAGCGCGCCCTCCCGCCACAGCGTCGCGAACCCGTGCACCAGTGACCAGGCGGCGAGCCGGGTCGACCGCTGGCGATCGGGCGACTGCCCGGCCTGCATCTCGGCGATCCCCGATCGCAAGGCCGCGCCCGATCGTTCTCGGGCAGCGCGTAGTTCGGGGTCGTCGGCGCGCAGCACCTCGCGCCGGTACATGATGTCGAACCGGCCGGGGTTGGCCAGCGCGAAGCGGATGTAGGCGACGGCGACCTCGCGCATGTCCGCACCCGCGGCCGCCAATTCCGTGGCCAGCAGGTCGAATCCCTCGATCGCCAAGGCGGTGAACAGGCCCGCCCGGTCGCCGAAGTGGTGTGCGGGGGCCGCGTGGGAGACCCCGGCCCGGCGCGCCAGCGCGCGCAGCGACACCGCCTCGACGCCCTCGGCCGCGATCTGCTCGGCCGCCGAGTCCAGCAGCGCCGCCCGCAGATCCCCGTGGTGATACCCGGTCTTGGTCATGCCTCGATCCTGACGCACAAACTTGTCATTGACAAGTTCAGCGTTCGGTGCCAATCTTTCCAGTGTCAAGATTGGCAGCAGGCCAGTCGGCACCGCTTCGAGGAGTTCCCATGGCCCCGTTCATCGTTCTCGCCGTCGTCACCGCCCTGGCCAGGCTGATCGGCCTGCTCACCGGAGTGTCCTGGCTGGATTCCTGGCCCCGCGCGATCGCCCTCGGCCTGGCCGCCATGTTCACTCTCACCGCGAGCGCCCACTTCCTCGAACCCCGCCGGACGGCCCTGATCGCCATGGTCCCGCCCCGCCTCCCCAACGCGGCCGCGCTGGTCACACTCACCGGCATCCTCGAACTGGCAGGTGCTCTCGGCTTGCTGATCCCGGCCACCGCCCCGCTCGCCGCCGCCGGACTGTTCGTCCTGCTACTGGTCATGTTCCCGGCCAATGTCCGCGCGGCCCGCGCCGATCTGGGCATCAAGACCATGCCCCTGCCCGCCCGCACCGCCCTCCAGGCACTGTTCCTCGCCGCCTGCGCGGTGGTGGTCGCGGCCTGAGCGGGCGGCCCGCCGCACCGCTCTCGCCGGGTCCGGCGCGGTCGGGGCCGCGCCGTCAACGCCCTGCCGTCGCGCCGGCGGCGCCGTCCCGGTCGCGTCGACCACGGAGCGGATCGCCCTCGGCTTCGCGCCGTAACCTCCAGCGCGGCACCCTGATCCGCGACAAGAGGAGTTCCGCGATCAGCGACCGGCGTATTTTTCGGCGGCGGCCGCCAACCCCAGGTGCACGATGTCGGTGAAGGTCGTGAGATCGCGGATGAGGGTGTCGATCTCGCCGGTGGTACCCGCCGCGGTCTGGTGCAGCCAGTCGGCGACGGTGTCGAACAGGCCGCCGATCGTGGAGACGGCGAGGGCGTGCAGGTCGATGCCGATGCCCGCGGCGGGGACGAACTCGTATTCGCGCCACAGGGTTTCGAGGAACTGGGCGGCCCAGCGGCGGTTCGTGCGGCGCTGCTGTTCGACCTTGGCGGAGATGCCGCTGGCCTCCCCGAAGGTGACCTGGGCGACGCGGGGATCGTCGACGAGCGAGTGCGCGAAGGCCGCCACCACCACCGACACCACCTCGTCGCGCCCGCCGGTGCACTCGGCCAGCGCGGTGGCGACCTCGGCCTGGGCGCGTTCGCTGAGCTGCTGGAGCAGGGCCAGGTAGCAGGACTCCTTGCTGTCGAACAGTTCGTAGAAGGCCTTGTTGCCGACGAAGGCGGTCTGACAGATCTGCTCGATCGCCGTGTTGACGTAGCCGTCGACGGCGATGAGCTCGAACGCGGCGGCCAGGATCTGCTCACGCCGGCGGGCGCGGCGCTGCTCGGCGTCCAGACCCTGGATGCGCCGGGAGCGAACGGGACTCTTCTCGGTCGACGTCACGCA
Source organism: Nocardia sp. No.11 (assembly GCF_038752175.1). Taxonomy (NCBI): domain Bacteria; kingdom Bacillati; phylum Actinomycetota; class Actinomycetes; order Mycobacteriales; family Nocardiaceae; genus Nocardia; species Nocardia sp. No.11. The sequence continues at coordinate 12,350 of NZ_JBCGFB010000115.1, forward strand.
GCTCAGCCTACCGATCGCGCAATATGAACAAGAACTCTTGTTACTAACAAGAGAACCTGCTGTAATCAGCATCACCTACCGAAGGAGATGCCATGCAGCGCAGCACGGCCACCCACCGATCCCGACGCCTCGGCGCCCCCGCCCTGCTGGCCGCCGCCGTGCTGGCGATGACCGCCGGTCCCGCCGTGGCCGAGGATTTCCAGCTCCCCCCGTTGCCGAACGAGGCCCAGGTGTATCCGGCGGTCGTACCGCTGCCGACCCCGCAGCAGGACCCCTGGTACGACGACCCGGCCGATATCGCGGCCTACGCCAACGGCGAGGTGATCCGCACCCGCGTCGTACAGACCTACGCGCTCGGCATCCCGGTCCCGGTGCACACCACCCAGCTCCTGTTCCGCAGCACCGACGCCCGCGACAACCCGATCGCCACCGCGACCACCGTGCTGATGCCGGGCATCCCGTGGCTGGGTCCCGGTGCGCGCCCGCTGATCTCGTACCAGGAGGCGATCGACAGCCTCGGCAGGCAGTGCAATCCGTCGTACACGCTGCGGGCGGGCATCCAGAAGGAGGTCGCGCTGATCGGCCAGTTCCTGGCCGCGGGCGCGGCGGTGGTGGTCACCGACTTCGACGGCAAGCGCAACACGATCATGTCCCCGAGCGAGGGCCGGATGGTGCTCGACGGCATCCGGGCCGCCCAGCGCGGCGGACTCGGTCTCGAGGCGTCGCCGGTGGGCCTGTGGGGGTACTCCGGCGGCGGCAATGCCTCGGCGTCGGCCGCCGAACAGCACCGCGGCTACGCGCCCGAGCTCGCGCTGCGCGCCAGCGCCCAGGGCGGTATCCCCGGCGACAAGGTCGCGATCGCGCCGTTCGCCATCTCGGGCACCCAGCCGCAGGCCAACTTCACCGGCTGGCTGGCCATTCTCGGGCTGGCTCGCGAATACCCCGAGTTCGATCAGGCCCTGCAGACCTACCTGACGCCGGAGGGCAAGCAGGTCGCCCGCGATCTGGCGGACCGCTGCCTCTACACCGCGGTCGGCTCCACACTGCTGCGCCCGGTCGCCGACTACCTGACCGACCCGGCCGCCGCGCTGGCCGCCGCCCACGAGGGATTGGCAGCGGCGAGCTTCGGCCGTCCCGAGAACACCCCGGACATCCCGCTGCTCATGTGGCATTCGACCACCGATCAGCTGCTGCCCGCCGAACTGGCCATCGACGAGATCGCCGCCGCCTACTGCGCGCGCGGGGTGAACATGCGCATGTTCCGGGTGCCGATGTCGGAGCACATCAGCGCCGAGATCGTCCCCGAGCTCGGCACCGTCGCCTGGCTGCTGGCGGTCACCGCCGGCGCCGACCCGGGGCCGACGCTGTGCTGAGCCGATCCACGTCCACTCGCCCCCAGGGAGATCCACCATGAGCCCATCGACCTGGACGCACACCGCGTCGACCATCGCGCGCCAGCTGCGCGCCATGCAGCGTGCCGGACTGATCGATCTGCGGCGCCCCGATCGACTCGTCCACACCGCCCGCGCGATGCGCGTCTACGGCCCGATCGCCGGCGGCATCCTGACCTCGGCCAGGCGCACCCCGGACCGGATCGCGCTGGTCGACGGCGCACATCGGATCAGCTACGGCGACCTCGACCGAAGCACCGACGCGATCGCCGCCCGCTGGCACGCCGAGGGCGTCACCGCGCGCGACACCATCGGCGTGCTCTGCCCCGACGGACTGCGCCTGGTGCAGACCATGGCCGCCGCGGCGAAACTCGGCGCGCGACTGGTGCTGCTCAACACCGGGTTCGGTGCTGCGCAGTTGCGGGATGTGCTGTCCAGGGAAAAGGTCGCGGCGCTGGTCCTGGACCCGAGTCTGGCCGCGCTCGCCGACACGCTCCCCGAGGGGGTGGTCCTGCTCGACACCGAGGGCCCCGAGACCGGGGCGCGGGCGCCCGTTCCAGCCGAGCAGGGCGGTTTCGTCCTGCTCACCGGGGGCACCACCGGAACACCCAAAGGCGCGCCACGTCGGGTCGAATCGCCTTTGGCGGGCGCGCAATTCGTCGACCGGGTGCCGCTGCGGCGCGGGCAGACGGTGCTGCTGTGCGCTCCGCTGTTCCACGGTACCGCGCTGTCCCAGTTCATCCTGTCGCTGAATCTGGGCTCGACGATCGTGCTGCACGGCAAGTTCGACGCCCGCCGCGCCCTGGACCAGATCGCCGAACACCGCGCCGACATGATCGTGCTCGTCCCGACGATGCTGCGCCGCATCCTCGATCTGGGCCCGGAAACGTTGTCCGCCACCGACACCGGTTCGCTGCGGATCGTGTTCACCGCGGGCGCCGCGCTCCCGTCGGCCCTGGGCAGCAGGGCGATCGAGGTCTTCGGCCCGGTGATCTACAACTTCTACGGCTGCACCGAGACCGGCACCGCCACCGTCGCCACGCCACAGGACTGGCTCGCCGCGCCGGGCACGGTCGGCCGGGCGCCGGTCGGGATCACGGTGGCGCTCTACGACGGCGACACCAGGGTGACCACCCCGGGCGCGGTCGGCACCGTGTATGTCGGCAACTCGATCGCCTTCCACGGGTACTCCGGTGGGGGTTCCAAACAGCTCAGGGGCGGGTTGATGAGCACCGGCGACCTGGGCCACTTCGATACCGAGGGCAGGCTTTTCATCGACGGACGCGACGACGACATGATCGTCTCCGGCGGCGAGAACGTCTTCCCCGGCGAGATCGAGGACCTGCTCTACCGGCACCCTGCCGTGACCGAGGCCGCGGTGATCGGGGTGCCCGACGAGGAGTTCGGGCAGCGGCTGGCCGCGTTCGTGGTCCGGGCGGGCGAGCTCGACGCCGACGCCGTCCGCGCCTACGTGAAGTCGCGTCTGGCCCGGTTCAAAGCCCCGCGCGATGTGGTGTTCGTCGACGAACTCCCGCGCACGCCGACCGGCAAGATCGACCGCATCGGCCTGGCGGCACTGCGCTGAGCAGGTGGCGGCGACGAGGGGTCGCCGCCACCGTGGGACTCATGCGCGGTCGAGTGCGGCGGCCAGCACGGGTCCGATGGTGGTCAGGGCGCTCGGGCCGGTGATGTCCCAGTGGGTGGCGTCGACGGCGACATCGCGGATAGCGCCGTCGATGTGGTCGCGCCACGCCCCCGCGGCTCGGCCCGCGCCGCGGTCGTCGCGGCCCGCGGTGAAGAACAGCAGGTCGCCGTGGAAGACACGGGGGCGGTGCGCCGCGCCGATGACCTGGGCGTGCAGGATGCCCGCGATGATCCGGTGCACCCGCTCGGCGGTCAGTTCCGTGAACGGTCCGGGCAGCTCGGCCACCAGTGCGACCGCGTCGTCGGGTGTGAATTCGCCGATGGGCGTGACCAACTCGTGGTCGGTACCGAACTGACCGAGCAGATCACCGACCGTCACCGGTGTCTGGCTGCGGTATTCGACGTCCCCGACGAAGGAGTCCAGCATGGCCAGTACCGTCACCCGCTCGCCCAGGTCCTGCAAGCGCACGGCCATGGCGTGGGCGATGACCCCGCCGACGCACCAGCCCAGCAGCCGGTACGGCCCGTGCGGCTGGACGGCCCTGATCCGCGCCACGTAGTCGGCGGCGAGCGCGTCCAGCGACTCCGGCAGCGGCGCCTCCTCGGCGATGGCCGGTGCCTGCAATCCATAGACCGGGCAGTCGAGTTCGCCGGTCAGCCCGGCGAAACTCCAGGCCAAACCGACCACCGGATGCACGCAGAACAGCGGTGCGCCGCGCCCCTGCCCGCGCAGGGCGAGCACCGGTGTCAGCAGGGAGGCGTCCTCGCCCGCCGTGTTCTCGGCGATGCGGCGGGCCAAGCCTGCCGGGGTGGGGTCGGTGAACAGCCACAGCAGTGGGAGGTCGGTGGCCAGCTCGGCCCGCAGACGCGCCACCACTCGGGTGGCGACCATCGAGTTGCCGCCGAGATCGAAGAACGAGTCGTCGGCGCCGACCCGGTCGCGGCCGAGGAGTTCGGCGTACACGGCGGCGACGCACTGTTCGACGGCGCCCGCCGGGGCACGGTAGGCGGCCGAACCGAACTCCGGGCTCGGCAGCGACGTGAGCGCGAGCTTGCCGTTCGCCGTCAGCGGCAGACTGTCGATGACGACGACCGCCGCCGGAATCTGATGCTCCGGCAGCCGGTCTCGCAGCTGGGCGCGGACCTCGGGGCCGCTGATCGCCTCACCGCCGCCGGGCACGACGTAGCCGATCAGCTGTCGTCCGGTCGCCGGATCGTCGCGCACCACCACGACCGCGGCGCCGATCCCCGGGCACTCCAGCAGCGCCACCTCGACCTCGGCCGGTTCGATGCGGTAGCCGCGGATCTTCACCTGGCGGTCCGCGCGACCGAAGTGCTCGAGCGTGCCCGCGCGAGTCCAGCGGCCGAGATCGCCCGAGCGATACAGGATGCCGCCCGCCACCGCGGGATCCGCGATGTAGCGGGTGGCGGTGAGGCCGGGCCGGTGCAGATAGCCCCGGGTCACCTGGGCACCGCCGACGTAGATCTCGCCCAGGACGCCGGCCGGCACCGGCCGCAGCCGATCGTCGAGCACCCGCACGACGAGCCCGTCGAACGGTCGGCCGACCGGGCTGCCCGCGCGATCGTGCGCGCCGGCGGCGAGGGTCGTGTGGGTGAGGTGCACGGTGGTCTCGGTGATGCCGAACATGTTGACCAGCTCGGGTCCGCCCGTGCCGTGCCGGTCGTACCAGGCGGCGAGTCGGCGCGGGTCGAGCGCCTCGCCGCCGAAGACGATGCGCCGCAGAGACAGTGGTGGAGCACCCGTGGCCCGTGCGTCGGCGTCGTCCAGCCCGGCGAAGGCCGACGGGGTCTGGCCGAGGATCGAGACCTGTTCGCGCACCAGGAGTTCCCGCAGGTGCTCGGGTGAGCGCGCGGTGTCCTGGTCCACCACCACCAGGGCCGCCCCGGTGGTGAGCGCACCCCACAGCTCCCACACCGAGAAGTCGAAGGCCGTCGCGTGGAACAGGGCCCAGACATCGGTGGACCGGGTCGACAGCACCCGCCGGGTCCGGTCGAGCATGGCGACGACCTCGCGATGTTGCACCGCGACGCCTTTCGGTGTGCCGGTCGTCCCGGAGGTATAGATCACGTAGGCGAGATTCGCCGCGTGGATCGTGCCGTCCGTTCCTGTGGCGAGCCGAGGCTGTGACCCGCGCACCGCGTCGGGCTCGCGCCGCGCACCGGTCGGCCGCCGATCTTCGGCGTCGACGTGCGCGGGGTGGGTGACACGATAGGCCGAGAGTGCTCGCGGCTCAGACGTATCCGACGAGGCGTCCCCACCGGACGTGCGGTGCGGCGGGCCCGGGTCGGTGTGCCGGACCACGAGCCCTTCGGCGATCACGCACACCGGTCGCGCGTCGGCCAGCAGGTAGTCGATCCGCTCGCGGGGGTTCCCTGGGTCGAGGGGAACGTAGGCCGCGCCGCTGCGCACCACCGCGACGATCGCCACCACCAGCTCGGCCGAGCGCGGCACCACGACGGCGACCCGTCGCTCCGGCCCCGCCCCGTGCGCCACGAGTTCCCGGGCCAGGGCCGCGCTGCGGTCATCGAGGTCCTGATAGGTGAGGGTGGTCTCCCCCGCGCGCACGGCCACCGCGTGCCGGTGCCGATGCGCGGCGACGTCGAACAGATCGCGCAGCGTGCGGTGGTCGAGGCGGGTCACGACGGGTGCCGGCGCCGGGTCGACCAGCACGATGTCACCGACCGTCCGTCCCGGTTCGGCGGCGACCGCGCGGGCGATGCGCTCGATCGTCTCGGCGAACCGGGCGATGGTGTCGCGGTCGAACAGGTCGGTCGCGTAGGTGAGCGCCAGGCCCACGGTGTCGGCCGTCGGGTTCGACATCGTCAGCTGGAGGTCGAATTTCGCCGGTGTCGCGGTCGGCGCGACGGGTTCGACAACGAGCCCGCCGAGGTCGGCCCCGACCGCCTCGACCCGGGTCTCGGCGGTGAGCACGACCTGGAACAGCGGATGGTGGGCCCGGGTGCGCGGCGGATCGAGCGCCTCGACGACCCGTTCGAACGGAATGTCGGCGTTGGCCAGCGCGCCGAGGTCGATATCGCGGACCCGGGTGAGCAGCGCGGTGAAGGACTGCGCGAGATCGACGCTCGTGCGCAGCACCACCATCGCGACGAACATGCCGACGAGGTCGTCCAGTTCGGGGCCACCGCGCCCGGCCACCGGAGTGCCGATGGCGATATCGGAGCCAGCGCCCGATCGGGCCAGCGCGACCGCGAGCACGGCATGCACCACCATGAACTGGGTCGCGCCGTGCGCCACCGCGATCCGGCGCAGGGCGGCGGTGAGCTCGGCGTCGAGGGTGACCTCGTACAGCGCGCCGCGTCCGGAGGCCACCGGCGGGTGCGGACGGTCGACGGGCAGGGCCAGCCGGGGCGCCAGCCCGGACAGCCGAGCCCGCCAGTACCGCAGTTGACTGTCGAAGGTCGCCGCACCGGCGGGATCTGCCGACCACTCCTGGTGTGCCAGTGCGTAATCGGCGTAGGTGACGGGCAGCGGCGGCAGTTCCGGCGCCGAGTGCCGGAGCCGCGCGGCGTACGCGCCGAGCAGATCCCGCAGCAGGGGGCCCAGCGACCAGCCGTCGGCGCTGATGTGGTGCACGACCACGGTCAGCGCATGGTCGTGGTCATCGAGCCTGAACAGCCTGGTGCGCAGCGGCAGGTCGACGGTGAGATCGAAACCGGCCGTAGCGAATTCGGCCACCATGTCCATGATTTCCGTGGAGCGCACCGGCACCGGGGTGAGGGTGGTGCGCGCGTGATCGATCGGGACGATGTGCTGAATACCGACGCCGTCCCGATCGGGGTAGCGGGTGCGCAGTGGTTCGTGCCGCGCGACCACATCGTCGAGGGCGGCGCGCAGCACGTCGATCGACAGCGGCCCACGCAGCCGCACCGTCAGCGCGATATTGTCCGCCGGCGAACGGTGGTCGATCCGGTTGAGCACCCACAGACGCTGCTGGGCAGGCGCCAGCGGCACCGGCTCCGGCCGGGCGCGCCGGGTCACCGGCGGTCGCGGCGCCGCCTGCGCCAGGTGGCGGATCGCGACG
>NZ_JBCGFB010000116.1:0-19339 GCF_038752175.1 Nocardia sp. No.11
CGTGAACGAAGCCGGTCGGCGGGGCCGTGCCCGCGGCGGGCTCGGCGGCGGCGCGCGCAGCGAGAACGCGAGGGCGGCGCGGGTTCCCATTCGGCGCGCGCTTGCGGCAGGATGGGACGACGTGGAGCAATCCGTCGTATCGATCGATGTCGTCACGTTGCGGTGCTGGGAGGCCGACAGCGCGGTGCGCATCGGGATCGCCGCTCGCGAGTTCGAGCCGTTCACCGGCGAACTCGCGCTGCCCGGTGTGCTGCTGGGCCGGGGCGAGCGGCTGGCCGAGGCCGCCCGGCGGGCGGTGCACACCAAGCTGGGTGTCCCGGTCGAGGCGATCGGCGCGGTCGGTCAGCTGGTCACTTTCGACGAACCGCACCGCGATCCGCGCGGGCCCACCCTGTCGATCGCCATGTGGGCCGTCGTCGCCGAGCACGAGGGACCGGCCGAGTGGGTCGAGTTCGACGCCGTGCCGCCGCTGGCCTTCGACCACAATCGGATCGTCGAGACCAGCCGGACTCTGCTGGCCGGCCTGCTGTGGAAGGACCCGACCCTGACCAGGGCGCTGGCGGGCGAGGAGTTCCCCGCCACCCGCGCGGTCGACCTCAGCACCTCGCTGCACGGCACGCGTCCCGACCCGGCCAATCTCAATCGCACGCTGGCCGCGATCCCGGGGCTGGACCGCACCGGCGAACGGCGGCGGGTGAAGGCCACCGGTCGGCCCGCGGTCGTGTGGGCCTTCGGCGAGACGGCGTAGCAGGTCGCCGAGGCGCACCGGCGTGCTGAGGGTGGTGACGCCGCGTGGCTATGCGGCGGCGGCGACCGGTAGGTCGTAGACCGCATACGTCCGGCGCAGCACCGGGTAGGACACATTGCGCACGGGAACGCCTCCCGTGGTCGTCCCGTATTCGGTGCCGGCGTGCGCATGGCCGTGGAGAGCGAGGGTGGCGCGGCCCGCATCGATCGCCTCGCCCAAGGCGTGGCACCCCAGTCCGGGATAGATGGGCGTGGGTTCGCCGACGAGCGTGTCGACGACGGGGGCGAAGTGGGTGAGGGCGATCCGGAGGGCACAGTCGAGGCCGTCGAGCGCCTCGCGCAGGCGCTGGGCGTCGACGGGTCCGCGGCGCATCCTGGCCCGATGCTCGGCCGAACCGGAGCCGGGATCACCAGGGTGGCCGGGGAAGCCGCCGGAGCCGCCCATCACCCCGGCGATCCCGACCCGCTGCCCGCGGATCGTCAGCGTGGTCGAATCACCGTCCAGGACAACCACACCGGTCTCGGTGAGCCGCCGCGCGATGAACTCGCCACGGTTCTCGTCGTGGTCGTGATTGCCCAGGACGGCGACCACCGGGACCGGGAGACCGGCCAGTTCCGCGCACAGAAGCGTGGTATTCGCCCGGGTGCCGCCCTCGGTGAGATCACCACCCAGGACCAACAGGTCGGCATGGCGGTCGAGGCCGAGGAAGCCGGGCCGGAACTTGCCGGCGACGGCGGGTCTCAGGTGCAGGTCGGCGGTGGCGGCGAGACGGATCGGCGCGATGTTCCCCACCCGCCAAGGAGGCCACAGCGAGAGACGGCTGTCAACGCGATTCCCGGTCCACCAAGGGGGCGAGCATGCCCACCCTGAGGGTTCGGCGGGTGGCCCCTGAGGTCTCTTCCGGTGCGCGGTGCAGGAGCGCAGAGTAGTAACTACGCCCCCGACCCTCCCGAAGGAACCACGACATGCAGTCGAGCTACGTGCACCACGTCAGGCAGCAGTTCTCCCGGTACGCGGACACCCGTTCCTACATCTACCTGCGGGAATCCGGTCGGGACCTGGTCGAGGAGGTCGTGACCTTCGGCGAGCTCGACCGCGATGCCCGCGCGTTTGCCCAGTGGTTGTCCGAGCAGCCGGAGTCGGCGCGGCCGGTGGTGTTGCTCTACCTCGACGGGATGGCGTTCCTGCGCGCGTTCCTCGGCTGCCTGTACGCCGGTGTCGTCGCCGTCCCGGCACCGCTGCCGCACGAGGACCGGGCCGCGCAGCGGGTGCGCGGCGTCGTCGCCGACTCCGGCGCCCAGCTCGTGCTCACCACCGCCGACTTCGCCGCGCTCGTCGCGTCCACCACCACCGCGACCGTCGTCGCGACCGACCAGCCGCTCGGCGACGCCGACGCCTGGCAGCTGCCCGACATCGACCTGGGCACGATCGCCTTCCTGCAGTACACCTCGGGCTCGACGGGCACGCCCAAGGGCGTCGTCGTCACCCACCGCAATCTGCTGCACAACGAGGCCGCGATCGTCGCGGGCGGGATGACCGAGGGGTCGACCGGGGTGAGCTGGATCCCGCAGTTCCACGACATGGGTCTGATCGGCATGTTGCTCGGCGCCGCCTACGTGGGCTCGAACCTGGTGTTCATGGCGCCGACGACGTTCATCAAGCGTCCGGTTCGCTGGCTGCAGGCCATCGACCGGTACCGGGCGAGCTACACCGCCGCCCCCAACTTCGCCTACGACCTGATCCTGCGCCGGGTCACCGACGAACAGCTCGCCGAGCTCGACCTGAGCAGCCTCCGTGCCGCCCTCAGCGGCGCCGAGCCGGTGCGGGCCCGCACCATCGAGGCGGTGCTGGAACGGTTCGCGCCCGCCGGACTGCGCCCCACCGCGTTCCTGCCCGCCTACGGGCTGGCCGAGGTGACCCTGCTGGCCAGCGCCGCGGCGATGGACGCGGCACCGGTGTACTACGACCGGCCGGGCGATGCCCCGCTGGTCGGCTGCGGTCGCGCGGCCGACGGCCTCGAGATCCGCATCGTCGACCCCGCGACCCGCACGGAGCTGCCCGACGGGGCCACCGGGGAGATCTGGGTGCGCGGCGACAGCGTCGCGGCCGGGTACTGGAACCGGCCCGCCGAGACCCGCGAGGTCTTCGACGCCCATCTCGGCACCGAGGGACCGTTCCTGCGGACCGGCGATCTGGGCTTGCTCCACGACGGTGACCTGTTCGTCGCGGGCCGGCTCAAGGACCTGCTGATCGTCAACGGCCGCAACGTCCACCCGGCCGACGTCGAGGAGCTCGTGCAGCAGCTGCACCCCGCGCTCGCGGGCAACGCGGGGGCGGTCGTCTCGGTCGATGTCCTCGGCCGGGAACGACTGGTGGTGATCCAGGGTGTGCGGCCGGAACTGCTCGGTGACGACACCCTGGCCGGGCTGACCTCCGCGATGAAAATCGCGGTGGCGCGCGGATTCGAGGTGCCCGCGCCGAATGTGGTGCTCGTCGCGGCCCGCTCCGCACGGTCGGTGCATCGCACCACCAGCGGCAAGATCCAGCGCGGCTCGATGCGCGAGGCGTTTCTCGCCGATCGCCTCGAACGGGTACTGCACGAGGACCTCGAACCGGCGCTCGACCGCGCGCTGACCGCCTGATCGACCCGACCACAGCCAGGAGCCGACCATGTTCACCACCACCGCCCACCCGTCGACCGGTATCCAGGACTGGCTCGTCGAGCGCGTCGCCGACTACACCGATCGCGCCACGCACCAGGTGGATCCGTCGATCCCGCTGGCCGAACTCGGCATGGACTCCGTCTCCGCCGTCTCGCTGTGCGGGGAGATCGAGGACCGCTGGAACCTCGAGATCGATCCGACGCTGGTCTTCGACTACCCGACCATCGCCGCGATCGCGGGCTACCTCGCCGACGAGTTCGCTGACGCGGCATGAGCGACATCGCGATCGTCGGGCTGGATTGCCGCTTTCCGCAGGCGGCTGATCCGGCGGCACTGTGGCAGCTGCTGCTCGACGGTCGCGACGCCATCTCGGCGGTCCCGGCGAATCGCTGGCACGCCGAGGACTTCCACGACCCGGCGGGCGGACCCGGCACCATCAACACCCACAGCGGCGGATTCATCGACGACGCCGACGCCTTCGACCACGAGTTCTTCGGGATCACCCCGCACGAGGCGGAGACGATGGACCCGCAGCAGCGGCTGCTGTTGCAGGCCACCTGGCGCGCCTTCGAGGACGCGACCGTCGATCCCCGGGAACAGGCCGGGTCGCGCACGGGCGTGTACATCGGGGTGATGGCCAACGAATGGGCCAATCTGCAGATGTCGGACTACGCCGCGATCACTCCGCAGCACGGCTCGGGCAACGGCTACTTCATGACCGCCAACCGGCTGTCCTACCAGCTCGACCTGCGCGGCCCGAGCCTGGCGGTCGACACCGCGTGCTCGTCCTCACTGGTCGCGGTTCATCTCGCCTGTGCCGCACTGACTTCCGGTGACTGCGAGCAGGCCGTCGCCGGTGGTGTGAACCTGGTCCTCACGCCGGCGGTCGGGGTGTTCTACACCCAGGCGGGGCTCTCGGCACCCGACGCGCGCTGTAAACCGTTCAGCGGCAACGCCGACGGGATCGTCCGCGGCGAGGGCGTCGCGGTGCTCGTGCTGCGCCGCCTCGCCGACGCGCAGGCCGCGGGACTGCCGATCTACGCGGTGATCAAGGGCAGCGCGGTGAACTCCGACGGGCGCAGCAACGGCATCAGCGCGCCGAACCGGTGGGCCCAGCAGCACGTGATCGCCGAGGCCTGCCGCCGGGCCGGGATCGAGGCCGGGGCGGTCGACTTCATCGAGGCGCACGGCACCGGGACGGTGCTCGGCGACATGATCGAGGTCAAGGCGCTGGGCGGGCTGCACGGGCGCGACCGCGCGCGGCCCTGCGGAATCGGGTCCATCAAAGGCAATCTCGGCCATACCGAGGGCGCGGCCGGAGTCGCCGGGCTCATCAAGGTCGCGCTGAGCCTGCACCACGGTGTCGTCGCGCCGACCCGGTTCGCCGAGCAGGAGAATCCGCGACTGCAGCTGGAACGGCACGGGTTGCGCCTGCTCGCCGAACCGATGCCGCTGACCGGACCGGCGCTGGCCGGGGTCAGCGGCTTCGGCATCGGTGGCACCAACGCCCACCTCGTGCTGGCCGGTGCGCCGGTCGAGGAGTCCGTGCCCGCGAGCGGCGGCGGTGTGCTCACGGTGTCGGCGGACAACGCGACAGGGCTGGAACGCAACGCGTCTCGGCTGGCGGATGCGCTGGCGGCGGTGCCCGCGGACCGGTTCGCGCAGGTGTGCTGGACGAGTAATCGCGTGAAATCGTCGGGGCGGCACCGGCTCGCGATCGTGGCGGACGATCCGGCCGAAGCGATCGCCCGCCTGCGAGCCGGAGCGGAATCCGGGGTCGCGGGTCCGGTGCGGGTCGGCTGGCTGTTCACCGGGCAGGGGTCGCAATTCGCCGGAATGGCCAGGGCCGCCGCGGCGGCGAGCCCGTCGCTGCGGCGGGCACTGGGGACCGTCGACGCCGCGATGGCTGCGCACCTGGGCGTCTCGGTCCGGGAACTGCTGCTCGACGACACCGTCGACATCGATCGCACCGAGCTCGCGCAACCGGCGATCTTCGCCATGGAATACGCACTGGCGCAAGCGCTCGCCGACGCCGGCGTCCGCCCGGCCTGGGTGCTCGGACACAGCATCGGGGAGTTCACGGCCGCCGCGGTAGCGGGGGTGATGAACCTCGAGGACGCCTGTCGGCTCGTCGTCGCGCGCGGCAGGCTGATGCAGCGACTGCCCGAGGGCGGTGCGATGCTCGCGGTCCGGGCGACGCGCGAGCAGGTCGCCGAGCTGCTCGCGGCCGCACCCGCGGTCGCCGTTGGCGCGGTCAACGGGCCCAGCGATCTGGTGCTCTCCGGCGACGCCACCGCGCTGGGCCGGATCCGGGCCGTCCTCGCCGAGCGGGGGATCGTCGCCAAGCCGCTGACCGTGTCGCACGCCTTCCACAGTCCGCTCATGGCACCGATGTGCGCGGAGTTCGCGGCCGTCGCCCGCGACTGCGCCTATCGGGTGCCGACCCTGCCGATCTATTCGACCGTGCGCGGCAGGCTGCTCGCGCCGACCGAGACGATGGATGCCGACTACTGGACCGAACACATCGGCGCCACCGTCCTTTTCGGCGACGCGCTGACGGCGGCGCTCGACACCGATCCCACCCACGTCGTGGAGATCGGCCCGCGCCGCATGCTGAGTCCACTGGTCGGCCGGGCGCGGCCCGACCTGCTGCCGCGGTGCCTGGCGCCGAGTCCCGGCCCCGGCGCGACCGGGCGCGAACTCGCCGAGACCGTCGCCGCGCTGTATCGCGACGGCCTCGAACCCGACTGGGACCACCTCTACGAGCCCGCGCAGCGCGTCCGTCGTCGGCTGCCGGTCTACGACTTCTCCACCGAGCACCGCTTCTGGATCGAACCGACCACCCTCACCCCACCTGCCCCGTCGGCGGAGGACACCACCATGGACCAGATGATCGCGCTCTTCCGCGAACAGAACGCGCTGCTCGCGCGGATGGCGCCGGGCGCCACGGCGACCGTCGCGCCGCCGTCGGCGGGGCCCGGCGCGGCCGCGGTCGATCCGAACGCGGTCGCCGACGTCGTGCGGGCCGAGTGCGGGCGGGTCAGCGGATTCGCGGTCGACCGGCTGCGCGACAGCGAAACCCTCACCGGCGAACTCGGATTCGACTCGATGATGCTGTCGGACCTGTTCGGTGGATTGATGCGCAAGCTGCCGGGGCTGCAGGTGGACCCGTCGTGGCCGAGCGCCGCCACCACCGTCGGTGATGTGGTCGGGTACGTCACCGGTCAGGTGGCCGGTGGGCCCGCGCCCACCCCGGTGGTGCCCGAACCGGCGCCGGTGACGGTCGACGCGGAGTACCGGATCGCGGACTTCCCGGAGGTGCGGGCGATCGAGGACCGGATGACCGGGGCGGCGGCGCTGGGCCTGGACAATCCGTATTTCCTGGTCAACGACGGTGTCACCCGCGACACCTCGGTGATCGACGGTGTCCCGGTGCTCAACTTCTCCAGCTACAACTACCTCGGGCTCTCCGGTCATCCGGCGGTGGTCGCGGCCGTCCAGGACGCCGTCGCCCGGTACGGCAGCTCTTGCTCGGCCAGCCGGGTGCTCTCCGGCGAGAAGCCGGTGCACCGGGAACTGGAGGCCGAACTCGCGGGGCTGCTCGGCACCGAGGACGCGATCGCGCTGGTCGGCGGCCACTCCACCAATGTCACCATCATCGGGCACCTGGTCGGGCCCGAGGACCTGGTGATCCACGACAGCCTCGCCCACGACAGCATCCTGCAGGGGTGCGTGCTGTCGGGCGCGACGCGACGGCCGTTCCCGCACAACGACCACGCGGCCCTGGACCGGCTGCTCGGCGAACTGCGGCCCCGCTACCGCCGGGTGCTGATCCTGATCGAGGGCGTCTACAGCCAGGACGGCGACATCCCCGACCTGCCCGCGATCATCGAGATCAAGAAGCGGCACCAGGCGCTGCTGATGATCGACGAGGCGCACAGCATCGGTGTGCTCGGCGCGCACGGCGGCGGCATCGGCGAACACTTCGGCGTCGATCGGAGCGATGTCGAACTGTGGTCCGGGACCATGTCCAAGGCGCTCGCCGGATGCGGGGGATATGTGGCGGGCAGCGCCGAGCTGATCCGCTTCCTCAAGTACACGACACCCGGGTTCGTCTACAGCGTCGGCATGACGCCGATGAACGCCGCCGCCTCGGCCGAGGCGATCCGGCAACTGCGCGCCGACCCCGCCCCGCTGGCGCGGTTGCGGCACAACGCGCGGCTGTTCCTGGAGCTGGCCCGCGCGGCCGGGATCGACACCGGTGACAGCGCCGACACCCCTATCATCCCGTGCATCGTGGGCGATTCCCTCCGGACGCTGCGGCTGTCGAACACGCTGCTGCGCCGGGGGATCAACGTCAATCCGATCATCTACCCGGCGGTCCCCGAGGACCTCGCGCGGCTGCGGTTCTTCGTCACCGCCTGTCATGCCGAGGACCAGATCCGCGAGACCGTCGCCGTGCTCACCGAGGAGCTCGCCGCGTCGGCCTAGGTGAAGCGGCAAGGCACTGTTGGCCTCTCGTTCAGCGGGGCGACCGGGACGCGCGGCGGCGGTGAAACGTCGATGAACACCGCCGTGCCGCCCTCGCCGGGCCGTCCGCGCTGCCGCATCGTGAGGACATGCGCGAGATGTCGGCTCCGGCGCGGGTGTTCGTCGCGCTGGCCACCGCCCTGCTGACCCTTCCGGTGCTGTGCTCGGCCGCGGGCTCCGACACCGACTTCGACAGGCCCGTCCCCGCCGTCGACGCGACGGCCGCGTTCGGTGTTCCGCGCCCCGGCGGACCCGTCGCGAAGGTCGTGGTGATCGGGATCGACGGGCTGCTGTTCGACAAGGCCGACCACGTGCAGGCGCCACGCCTGCGCCACCTCGCCGCCCAGGGACTGCTCTCGCGCGGCAGCATCGCCGGGCACATCACCGTCTCCGGGCCGTCGTGGGCGAGTGCGCTGACCGGCGTGTGGGACACCGAGCACGGCATCACCGACAACGGCTTCGGCACGGGCCCGTTCCTGGCCCATCCCAGCGTGTTCACCCGGATCGAACGGGCCGACCCCGCTCGGCACACCGTCTCGATCGGCACCTGGGACCAGATCGCCACCATCGCGCGCAGCGGCGACCGGCGCGCCGACCTCGCGCTGACCACCGCCCCCGATCCGCGCGACGTCGACGAGTCGGCCACCGACGCGGGCACCGCCACCGAGGCGGCGCACACGATCGAGCGCACCGGGCCCGATCTGGTCGTCACCCATCTCGACCTGGCAGGCCATCGGCACGGCGGCGCCTCCCGCGCCTATCTGGCGGCGATCCGGCGGGTCGACGTCCTGATCGGGCAGATCGTCGCCGCCGTCGACCGCCGCGCCGCCGGCCACCCGCGCGAGCGGTGGACCGTCCTGGTGACGACCGATCACGGGCACCGCCCGGCCGGTGGACACGGCGGCCAGACCCCGGACGAGACCGCCAACTTCGTCATCGCGCGCGGCCCCGACTTCGCCGCGGGCACCGCGACCAGCGCGTACACCCTGGTCGACGTCACCCCGACCGTGCTCGACCTGCTCGGCGCCCCGCCGGGCAGGCTCGACGGCCGCAGTGTGCGGACCCCGCGGCCCCCGGTCGACGAACGCTGAACGATCCGCAGGTCGAGGCGGGTTTTCGGGCCGAGTCGCGACCGTCGCACGCCTGTGACCGCAGGGAATCGAACACCAGGTCGGTGTGGGGACTAAAGTTGGTGGTCCGGGCGGTTGCAGCACTCGGCCGACAGGTCCGAATGCAGCGTGAGAGGCGGTGGCATGACTCGACAACTCGGCGAGGCGAAGGTTGGGCAGGAGTCCACCGGCGCCCCGCGGAACGACGGTGCCCCGGCGACCCCCGAACCGGCCAAACAGTCACCGACCGCCTCCGTGCCCAGCTCGGCCTCACGGCGGGTGCGGGCCAGGCTCGCGCGCCGGATGACCGGCCAGCGCGGCATCGCGGCGGTCAAGCCGGTGCTGGAACCGCTGGCCACCGTCCACCGGGAGCTGTACCCGAAGGCCAACCTCGCGCTGCTGCAGCGCGCCTTCGACGTCGCCGACGAGCGGCATGCCAAGCAGTTCCGCAAGTCCGGTGATCCCTACATCACCCACCCGCTGGCGGTCGCCAACATCCTCGCCGAACTCGGCATGGACACCACGACGCTGGTCGCGGCGCTGCTGCACGACACCGTCGAGGACACCGGCTACTCGCTCGAGCAGCTCAAGGAGGAGTTCGGGCAGGAGGTCGCCCACCTCGTCGACGGCGTCACCAAGCTCGACAAGGTCAACCTCGGCGCGGCCGCCGAGGCCGAGACCATCCGCAAGATGATCATCGCCATGGCCCGCGACCCTCGCGTGCTGGTGATCAAGGTCGCCGACCGGCTGCACAACATGCGCACCATGCGCTTCCTGCCGCCGGAGAAGCAGGCCAAGAAGGCCAAGGAGACCCTCGAGGTGATCGCGCCGCTGGCACACCGCCTCGGCATGGCCACCGTCAAATGGGAGCTCGAGGACCTCGCCTTCGCGATCCTGCACCCCAAGAAGTACGACGAGATCGTGCGCCTGGTCGCCGACCGCGCGCCCTCGCGCGACACCTACCTGCAGAAGGTGCGCGCCGAGATCATCAACACCCTGGCCGCGTCGCGGATCAACGCCGTCGTGGAAGGCCGCCCCAAGCACTACTGGTCGATCTATCAGAAGATGATCGTCAAGGGGAAGGACTTCGACGACATCCACGACCTGGTCGGCATGCGCATCCTGTGCGACGAGGTCCGTGACTGCTACGCCGCGGTCGGCGTGGTGCACTCGCTGTGGCAGCCCATGGCGGGCCGGTTCAAGGACTACATCGCCCAGCCGCGCTACGGCGTCTACCAGTCGCTGCACACCACCGTCGTCGGCCCCGACGGCAAGCCGCTGGAAGTGCAGATCCGCACCCACGACATGCACCGCACGGCCGAGTTCGGCATCGCCGCGCACTGGCGCTACAAGGAGACCAAGGGCAAGCACTCCGGTGACGCCGCCGAGGTCGACGACATGGCGTGGATGCGCCAGCTGCTGGACTGGCAGCGAGAGGCCGCCGACCCCGCCGAGTTCCTCGAATCCCTGCGCTTCGACCTGAAGTCGCCGGAGATCTTCGTGTTCACCCCCAAGGGCGATGTGATCACGCTGCCGCAGAAGTCGACCCCGGTCGACTTCGCCTACGCCGTGCACACCGAGGTCGGGCACAAGTGCATCGGCGCCAGGGTCA
This sequence comes from Nocardia sp. No.11, assembly GCF_038752175.1. NCBI lineage: Bacteria > Bacillati > Actinomycetota > Actinomycetes > Mycobacteriales > Nocardiaceae > Nocardia > Nocardia sp. No.11. Next base: position 10,663 of record NZ_JBCGFB010000116.1, read on the forward strand.
ACGGGCGCCTCGTCGCGCTGGAACGCCAGCTCGAGAACGGTGAGGTCGTGGAGGTGTTCACCTCCAAGGCGCAGAACGCGGGCCCGAGCCGGGACTGGCAGAACTTCGTCGTCTCGCCACGCGCGAAGGCCAAGATTCGCCAATGGTTTGCCAAGGAACGTCGCGAGGAAGCCCTCGACAGCGGCAAGGAACAGATCTCCAAGGAGGTCCGCCGGGTCGGGCTGCCGCTGCAGCGGCTGATGAGCGTGGACGCGATGACCGCGGTCGCCCACGAACTGCACTACTCCGACATCTCCGCGCTCTACACCGCCGTCGGCGAGCACCAGGTCTCGGCGCACCACGTCGTGCAGCGGCTGATGGCCCAGCTCGGCGGCATCGGTGACGTCGAGAACGAGCTGGCCGAACGGTCGACGCCGTCGACGACGCCCAGCCGTCAGCGGGTCACCGGAGACGCCGGCGTGCTCATCCCCGGCGCGCCGGGCACGGTGGCCAAGCTGGCCAAGTGCTGCACGCCGGTGCCGGGCGACGAGATCATGGGCTTCGTGACCCGAGGTGGCGCGGTGAGCGTGCACCGGACCGACTGCACCAATGCCGGATCGTTGCAGGAACAGTCGGAGCGCATCATCGAGGTCGAGTGGGCGCCGTCGCCGTCGTCGGTGTTCCTCGTCGCCATCCAGATCGAGGCGCTCGATCGCACCCGGCTGCTCTCCGACGTCACCAAGGTGCTGGCCGACGAGAAGGTCAACATCCTGTCCGCCTCGGTGGCCACGCACGGCGACCGCGTCGCGATCAGCAAGTTCACCTTCGAGATGGGCGACCCGAAGCACCTGGGTCATCTGCTCAATGTCGTGCGCAATGTCGAAGGCGTCTACGACGTCTACCGGGTGACCTCCGCGGCCTGACCCGAACCCCGGCCCGGGCACTCTCGTTCGCGAGGGTGCCCGGGCCGCTGTCTGCGGGAACACAGCTGGTAGATCGCCAGAAGATTGCTGGGACAACGGGGTTTGCCGGGGGCAGTGAAAGGGCCATTTTGGGCAGGGGTTCGGGGTCCCGGAATCTGTTACGGTTTACTGCGTTTCAACGCTCCACTGGTCAGCCGAAACGGACTGTGATGCGGATCGATATGGCTCGGTGCACGACACGACTCACGGGGACGATCATCGCGTTCACCGTCGCTTCGGTGACGGTATCGGCAGGCGCGGCCACCGCGGACGAGGCCGCGCCCGGTGCTCCGTCCACCCAGGTGTCGATCTCGGCGTGTCCGGCACTGTACGCCTTGGGGATTCAGGGCACAGGAGAATCGTCACCGGACGCCGCCCCGAGTACCGACACCGGCATGCTGTCGACGGTCTTCCGGCCGATGTTCGCCAAGGCTGCTGAGCCGGGGCTGGTCGATCGCGCGTACGTCCCGTACGAGGCCGGATTCGGCGGCGCGGTACCGGGTGGGGCGGTGCCCTACACGCAATCGGTCGACGGTGGACTCGAGCGGCTGCGATCGATGGCCGCCCAGGTCGTGCAGCGCTGCCCGGACTCGCGCATCGCGGTGGTCGGGTATTCGCAAGGCGCCCACGTGGCCTCGTTGTTCGCCCAGGAAGTGGGCGCGGGCACCGGGAAGATACCCGCCGACAAGGTCGCCGCGGTCGCGTTGTTCGCCGACCCGACCCGCGGCGCGAACGCTCCGGTGTTTCCCGGCGCGCCCGACCGCACGACACCGATCGCGGCACCCGGTACCTCCGGGGAATCCCTCGACGCCGTGGCCGCCGTACGCCAGGCCCCCGCGCCCGGCGGTGGGCTCGGCGCGAGCGACACCCAGCCCGCCGATTTCGGTAAGCTCACCGGGCGCGTCGCGAGCTTCTGCGCGACAGGTGATCTCGCCTGCGACGCGCCGCAGGGCGCCCCGCTGCTGCGGGCGGTGGCCAATCTGGTCAGCCAGGTGAAACTGTCCGGTGGCGACCCGATCGGCTCGCTGGTCTCGATCGCGCAGGCGCTGGCCTTCACCTCCATCAAGACGGCCTCGACGGTGGTCGACGAGGATATTTCCGGCAGCACGCTCGCGGATGTCTCGCTCTCGCCGAAGAAGACGATCTCCCAGCGCATCGCCGACGCCTCCGACCCGCGCGGTCAGCTCGACGTGAACGCCGCCTACCAGGCGCTGCTGAAGGTCGGGATGATCGGGCTCAACGCCGTCGTCACCGTGGTGAAGACCGTGCTCAATCCGGCGAGCATCGCCGAATTGGCCACCGCGACACTGTCCAATCCGCTGGCCGGGCTCACCCTGCTCGGCACCAAGCTCGTCGGCGCGGTGCCCCAGCTCGTGCCCCCGACCACCGGGATCCGGCTGGTCAACGAGGCTTATACGGCCGTCCAGCAGAACATCACCGACAACGCCGAGCTGCTCGACGTGACCACCTGGGTGCGCTACTGGGACACCACCCAGCGCCACGACGCGTACTCGCGCATGGGCGTCGGCGCGCAGGGCGCGACCCCGACCCAGTACGTCGCGGACTGGTTCGCCGCCGTCGCGCGGGACGCGGCGAGCGCCTCGGGACAGGGTGCGGTCCCGGTCGGCGGATCGGACAAACGCAGTGCCGGAATCTTCACCAGCCCGACCGGCGCGTCTACGACACCCACACCTTCCGGTGGGGGACAATTTCCGTTCGGGACAGGAGCCGATGGCGCCTCATCCGGCGGCGCGACGACTCCGCCTGCCGCGTTACCCGGAACCACCGCTCCCACCACCCGTCCGTTCTCTGTGAACTGATCACCGAGAGGTCTGCAATGCGAATCCTTGTGCCCGGCGCCGCGGAAAGGGGGGAATGTTGAAGTCGTACAACGAACTGTCGCGCTGGTACTCGGCGCTCGAACCGGAGACCGAGGCAGCCGACCCTGCGCGCCAGGACACCGCCGACCCGGCGGCGGGCGAGGACGACGGTCCCGCCCGATATTCGCAGCGCCCCGAGCGCGCCCCGTCCGCCGCACCGGCAGCCGAGCCCACCGGGCCCGTGCCGGCCACCACGGCGGCGGACGCGCCGAACCGGACGCCCGGGGACGAACACCGCGACGCCTACTACGGTGTCGCCGGCGACTACGACCGCCCGGTCCATCCGGCGCCGCCGTACCCGGTCGACGTCGCACCGGAGCCCGCGCCCGCACCGCCCGCCGAACTGGCCGCGCGGCGCAGCGAATTCACCGGTGGCTGGTCGGACTGGGTCGCCGAACCCGCACCGGGCCCCGACGACGAGTACGACGCGGAACTGGTCCAGTTCCCCTGGACCGACGCCGCCGACGACGAGTACGACGAGGCGCGCGTACTCGAGCCCTCCGGCGCGCTGCGCGCCCGCAACCGCAATCGCACCTGGATCGTGCTCGCCGTCTCGGTGCTGGTGCTCGTCCTCGCCGCCACCGGTGTGTTCTTCCTGCTGTTCGGCCGCGGGGGCGACACCGCCAAGCACGCCGCGCCGCCGCTGCACTTCACGGCGGGCAACCTGACCGCCGAGGCGCCGGGTCCGTGCCCGACCGAACGCACCGGCGCCGTGGTGCGCAGTGCCGAGGCCGGGGGCACCGACTCCGGCCCCGACGCCGTGCTGGCCTTCCAATACGCCTACTACGTCAACCGATCGGGGGAGCAGGCCCGCGCGGTCGTGACCCCGGACGCCGATGTCTCGCCGGCCGCCGTGATCCAGCGCGGCATCGACTCCATCCCGGTGGGGACCACCCACTGTGTGCGGATCACCACCGTCGCCGCCGACCGGTACACGGTGGAGGTCACCGAGTTCCGGCCCGCGGGCGCACCGGCCACCTACACCAAGCAGTCGGTGCGCACAGCGCTGGTCGGCGATCGCACGCTCATCACGGGCATCGCGGCAGGGTAAGGAGCAGAGGCGATGACAGACGACTGGAGCCGATGGCTCGACGACGCCCCCGAGGGGGAGCCGTCGGGTGACGCGGCGCGTGACCCGGCTCCGGTGGTGCGGTTGCGGCGCAAGACCGGCGAACGTTCCGAGGGCGCTCGCAGACCGATCCTCGTCGTGGGCGGCTGCGGCGGCGCGGGCACCACCACGACCGCGCTCGGCCTGGCCGCCGAACTGGTCACCGAGGGCGCGGCCACGGTGGCGGTCGACGCGACCGCCGCGGGCAGCGATCTCGCCTTGCGCGGCGCCGACAAGCACCTGCACCCGGTGAATCTGCAGTCGTGGGTGTACGGCCGCGGCGACGACGAACCCGCCCCGATCGAGGACTGCCTGTCCCGCTCCACCTCCGGCTTCGGGCTGCTCTGGCGCGACGCGACGCCGCTGCGCCGGCGCGCGACATATCTCACTGTCGCCAGGGCTTTGACCACCGGCGGGTACACCGCGGTCTACGACGGCGGCAGCCCGATTGCCGGTCGGCAACTGCGCCCGCTGCTCGACGACGCCGATATCGCACTGGTCCTGACCATTCCGGCCCGCGTCGACGCGGCCAACCGCCTGCGGGTGACGCTGGAATGGCTCGACGACCACTACGGCGACGACGGCGCCGGAGTCGTGGCGGACACGACCATCGTTGTCTCCCACCAGTATTCGCACGACGACTCGCGCGTAGCCGAGCATTTGCGCGAGCATCTGTCCGGCTGGGTACGCGAGGTCGTCGAGATTCCGTACGACCCGCATCTGGCCCGCGGTGAGCTGGTTCGGCACAGCGAGCTGGCCGAGCCGACGCGTGCGGCATATGGGCGGTTGCTCGCCGGGGTGGCATCATGACGGCCGCTATGAATCTTCGTCGTCGTCGTGAACCGACGCCCGCCGGCGTCGGCGTCGTCGCACCGCCCGAATCGCTGCGCGCGCCGATCTGGGAGCGTCCGGTACCCGGGGTCGGCCGCGCGCCACTGGTGTGGCTGCTCGGCGTCCACGGTGGCTCCGGTGCCACCACGCTCGCGCATGTGCTCGCGCCCGCCGCCGATGCCCGGGGCAAGTGGCCCGGTGTGTTCGAGCGCGAATCCCCCTACGTCGTCCTCGTCGCGCGTGAGACCATCTCCGGCCTCACCCGCGCGCACGACCTGCTGCGCCAGCACCACGCGTTGCTGGCCGGTCCGGCGCTGGTGCTCGGCCTGATCACGGTCGCGGCCCGCCCCGGCCGGGTGCCGCCGGAGATCCGGCGCTACCGCGACGTGGTCGGCTCGCTGGCCGGGCACGTCTGGCAGGTGCCGTGGATCGAGGAATGGACGCTCGTCGAGTCCGAGGCGCTGCCGGTGTGGTCGCCCGGGGACGAGATCGCGCCCAGGAAACGCCGGGCCGATCCGCTCGACGAGGTACCGGCCGAGATCGGTGAGCTCGGGACCGATCTGATCGCCGCGATCCGGGCGAGCATCGACGATCCCACACCGGGGGAGCGTCGATCATGATCGCCGGGCAAGCCGGCCGCCGGTGGTGTACAAACGTGTGTCGGCGTCGAAGTGTTTGTGGCACAACACCTTTACAGTGGGAGAAAGGCACCCGATGAGCATGATCCTCCTCGCCGTGCAGGACACGTACGGCACCGTCCTGGCCCAGGTGGGTAATCCGACACCGGAAGCTCCTCCCGGCTCGGAGAAGATCCTGCAGCTGGTGCGGTATCTCACCTGGTTCGTGCTGCTGTCGGGCATCTGCGGTATCACCTACGCCGGCGGCAAGTTCGCCTGGGAGCGCTGGACCGGCGGCGGCCTCGAGTCGCCGAAGATGGTGGCGGGCGCCATGATCGGCGGTGTCGTCGCGACCAGCGCGGGCACCATCATGAACGCGGTCATCGGTACGTGATCACCGTGTTCGCCTACAAGCAGATCCCGGCCGACGTGCTGGCGCCGATGATGCAGCTGCTCAACTGGCTGCTCTGGTTCGTCCTGCTCTCGTGCCTGGCCTGGATGATCCTGTCGGCAGGTCGGCTGTGGATCGCGTTCCGCTCCGACCTGGCCGTCAACGACGCCTCGCACGGTGTCCTGATGAGCCTGCTCGGTGCCGCGGTCGCCAGTACCGCCTCCGCGATCGCGCTGGCGTTCCTGCCGGCGTGAGGGGGAGCACCATGACACGGCCGGTCGCGGTCGGTATCGCGTTGCTGACCGCGGCGGTGGGCTGCGGCCGCGGCGGTGATACCGGCCCCGATCTGTCCGCCGCCCCGACCGGGGTGCGCTGGCAGGACTACCAGGGCATCGCCCTGCCCTTGTCCGATCAGGGGCCGAGCTCGGTGACTCAGGGCGCCGCCACGGGTTTCGAGCATTCCCCGCGCGGCGCCGGGCTGGCGGCGCTGACGCACACCATCCGGTTGTCGGTGGCGCCCGACAACCAGTGGGCCACCGTGGTGAATCAGGAACTGGTGCCGGGTCCGGCCCGCGACGAGTGGGCGATCAACCGGGTGCAGTTGTCGATCACCGGACCCGCCGCGCCGGAGTACGCGCCGAGATTGTTGGGCTACAAAATTACCGAATACCGTGACGAACAGTCCCGAGTCGATGTCTACACCGAATATTCGGACAGCTCACGTGCCGTGAACCACACCACGGTCGGCTGGTACGGCGGAGACTGGCGGCTGCAATTGCCCGACCCGCAGTCCACCGACCGACCCGTCGACGCGATCGACGAACTACCCACCGACATCGTGACATTGGAGGCACCGAAGTGAGCGTGAAGGAGCCGGGCGCGCGCGACCGCGCTTCTTTCGGCATGATCGCCTCGGGTGCGCTGCTCGCCCTGATCCTGGTCGTCGGCGCGGTCGTGTACTTCACCAGCAGTGGCGGGACCGAGGACGACGTCGCACCGCCGCCTGCGCAGGCCGCGGGCGGAACCGGTTTCGCCGATCCCGAGGTCGATCTGTTCGGCAGGCGGGTCGACGTTCCGAACAATCCGGCAGGCCAGCCGCTCGCGCAGGACCCCTCGACGCAACGTTCGCCGGTGGATTCGGACTGGCTGACCGCCGCGCCCGAGGGCACGACGAAACCGCACGGCTGGCAACGGGTCTACGGCGCGTCGGTGCCGTTCTCCACCTCCGACGGTCCGGCCCGGATCGAGGACGGTCTGGCCGTCGGCTACGCGCGCACCCCGCAGGGCGCCGCGCTGGCCGCCGCGCAGATCACCTACCGGCTCAACGCCAGGCCGGCCGACCGTTCGCTGTACGTGACACAGGTGCGGGTCAGCACCGCGCAGCTGGCCGCCTACGACTCGGCGCTGTCGAGCGACCGGCTGCCGAAACAGCAGCCGGAGAAGGTGACCCGCTATTTCGTGGCGTCGGACGCGTTCAAGATCGACGACTACGCCGACGACATGGCGATCGTTCGGCTCGCCTCGCGCGGGCCGGTGATCGACGGGAAACAGTTGTATGCCGCCATGCGGATGATCGTGGTGTGGGACGCGGGCGACTGGCGGCTCAAGCCGTCGTCGACGACCAACACCCAGACGGAATACGTGGAATCGCTGGCGGGGTGGACGAAATGGTGAGCATCGGTGTACAGCACAGCCCGGATCGATTCCCTGCGGACCATCGAGGGGTGCCAACAATGCTGAGGCGAATACTCACAATCTTCGCGGTGATCTTCACCGTGATGATCGCGACGCCGACCGTGGCCTACGGCCAGACCTACGGCTTCGACCAGGCCTGTAACGAACTGCACGACACGCTCGACGGTGTCGCCATCCCCGGGATCTCCCTGGGTGACGCGGCCTCGGCGGTGTGCAAGGCGGGCAACGCCGCCTCGCATCCGGGCGACGCGGCGACCGCGGTCAAGGACAAGGCCTGGGACTCCACCTTCGGCAAGGTGGTCGACTCGCTGATGAAGGGTCTCGGTGAGGCGCTGATCCTGGCGCTGACCTTCTGGATGAAGGTGCCCAACGAGGCGGTGAGCGACTCCGGCGCGCTGTTCACCAAGATCAACGACTACACCTATCAGATACAGATGCTCTTGCTGATCGCGTCGGTGATCATCACCGGCGGCCGATTGGCCGAGGCCAGACGCGGGGCGGCCGTGAGCGAGGCCGCCGAGTCGTTCCGGTTGTTCGCCCGGGTCGTGTTCAGCTCGTGGATGCTCGGCGCGGTGATCGTCGCGGGCACCCGGGCCTCGGACAAGTTCTCGGAGTGGATCATTCAGGACGCCACCGGCGGCAATGCCAAGAACATGGCCGAGCTGATGGTGAAGACGTCGAAGTTGCAGGCGTTCTCGCCCGGTCTGGTGCTGATCATCGCGATCGTCGGCCTGCTCGGCGCGCTCGCCCAGATCGTGCTGGCCATCGTGCGGCAGGGTCTGCTGGTGGTCGCCGCCGGCGTGCTGCCGCTGGCCGCGGCGGCGTCGGCGACCGGGACCGGCAAGCAGTCGTATCAGAAGCTGGTCGGCTGGATCATCGCGTTCATGCTGTTCAAGCCGGTGGCGGCGATCGTGTACATGATCGCGTTCACCACCGCGGGACATGTCGACGAGACCACGACCTCGGGCGGTTTGCCGGAAGGTGAACAGGCCCAGCGGATGCTGGTCGCGCTGGTGCTGCTGTGCAGCGTCGCGTTCGTGCTGCCCGCGCTGATGCGCCTGGTGGCGCCCGCCGTCGCCACGGTCGGCACCGGTGGTTCCGGTCTGATGGTGGCCGGTGGTACCGCGGTGGGCGCGATGGCGCTCGGCGCGATCGGCACCAAGGCGGTCGCCACCCGGCCCGCCGCCGCCCCCGGCTCGGCGGGCTACTTCGGC
>NZ_JBCGFB010000117.1:0-19180 GCF_038752175.1 Nocardia sp. No.11
CGGCGGCCTCGGCCGGGGCGCAGGCGGCGGCTGGTCTCGGCGCGGCCGCGACCACCACCGCGATCACCGGTCTCGACGGCGCCGTCGGCGCAGGCGCGGAATTCGGCACCGGCCTGGAGACCGGGTTCGGTGGTGCCGCGTCGGCCGGTACCGGACTGCTCGGTGACCTGTCCGGCGGCGCGGGCGGCGGCTTCGGGATCGACGGACTGATCACCGGCGCCGGCGAGGTCTCGACCGGGCTGGACACGGGCCTGTCCGCGACGACCGGTGCCGGTCTGCAAGGCGGCCTCGACACCGCCGCGACCCTCGGCGCCGATCTGACCGCCGGTGCCCAGACCGGATTCGGCGCGGCCGTGGATTCCGGCCTCGGCCTGGCCGGTACCGCTGGTGCGGAGCTGTCGGGTCTGGCGGAAACCGGTGTCGGCCTTGCGGGTTCGGCCACGGGTGGCGCTCAGGCCGGTCTCGGCGGTGTGGTCGACGCGGGCACCGGTCTGTCGGGTTCGGTGGCCGCCGGCGCCCAGTCCGGCTTCGATGGCCTTGCCGATGCGGGCACCGGTCTGTCGGGTTCGGTGGCCGCCGGCGCGCAGGCGGGCCTGGACGGTGCCGCCGACGCGGGCGCGGGCCTCGGTGGCTTCGCCGATACGGGCCTGTCCGGCGCGGCGAGCAGCAGCTCGCAGTTCACGGGCGGCCTCGGCGGCACGGTGAGCGGCGCGACCCAGGGCAGCACCGCCGTGACCGGCGATCTCACCGGAACCTCGACGACCCACACCGACACGTCGGGCGCGCTCGGTGGCACCGCGCAGGGGGCGGTGACCACCGCCGCGGACACCTGGTCCTCGGTCGACGTGTCCAGTGCGTTCGGGTCCGGCCTGCATGGTTCGTCTCTCGGCGGCGGGGACGCGTCGCTGTTCGGTGAGTCGAGTACTGTCGCCGAAACCGGTGTGGACACCCACACCGACGGACTGTTCCACTGAGCGAAACGGGCGCTGCGATGGGGACTCTCGCACCGAACGCGGTGCCGCTGACGACGGTGTTGAGTGACACCGTCGCAGCGGCCCGTGCCGCGGGCCGTGACGATCTGGTCGGGCGCTTGGAGACGGTCGCGGTTCGGGTGCGCGATCCGCGCCATCGGATCGTGGTCACCGGGCAACTCGGCCAGGGCAAGAGTCGGTTCGTGAACGCGTTGCTCGGCTTGGACGTATGCCGGGTGGGTGACGACACGACCACGGTGCTCCCACTGCAACTGTCCTATGGTGCTCAGCAGCGCGCGTTCTTGGTCCTCACCGCCCCCGGTGCCGATGAGACGCGGGTGGAGATCCCGTTCGACCAGCTGGGCGAGGTCGATCAGCGCAGCGCACTGGCCCAGGGCCGTCAGGTGGTGCGGATCGAGGCGGAACTGCCCAACCAGCTGCTGGCCGACGGCGTCGTGCTGATCGATACTCCCGGCGTCGGAGGCCACGGAAATGCTTGCGCCGCAGGTGTTCTCGGTATCGCTGCCGCCGCCGACGCCGTGCTCGTGCTGTCGGACGCCTCCACCGAGCTCACCGCGCCGGAGCTCACCTTCCTCCGTCAGATCCGCGAATTGTGCCCCACGGTAGCGGTTCTGCTCACCAAGACCGATCTGTACCCGCACTGGCACCAGGTGCTCGAGGCCGATCGCGCGCACCTGACCCGCGCGGAGGCCGATGTGGCCCTGATCCCGGTCTCGGCGCTGTTGCGCGCGCACGCGCTGCGTCTGCAGGACGCGCAGCTCGGCGCGGAGTCCGGATTCGGTGTGTTGTTCGGCTTCCTGCGCGATCGCGTGGTGGCCCGCGACCATGCCGCCACGCGCCATGCGGTCGCCCGTGAGTTGTCCTCGGCGGCCGAACATCTGGCGCTCGCGCTGGGCAGCGAGCTGGTCACGCTGCGTGATCCCGCGCTCGGTTCGGCCGCCGTCAACGAGCTGCAGTCGGCCCGCGCGGCGGCCGAGGACCTGCAGCGGCGAACCGCGAGCTGGCAGCAGACTCTCGCCGACGGCATCACCGATCTCGTCGGTGATGTCGATCATGACCTGCGCGAGCGCCTGCGCGGTGTTGCCCGCACCGGCCAGGAATGGATCGACGAGCACGACCCCGGGCGGCACTGGGGCGCGATCGCCGAATGGCTCACCGGCGCCGTAGACACCGCGCTCGGGGACAACCTCCTGCTCACCCATCGCCGGGCCGAACTGCTCGCCGAACGTATCGCGGGTCATTTCGCCGAGGTCGGTGCCGTCGATCTGCCCGACGTCCACGCCGGAATGGACGACGAGCGCCAGCTCGCCAGCTCGGGCTCCCTCGCCGACCTCGAACCGGACATCGGTTTCACCAGCAAAGTGCTGGTCGGTATGCGTGGTTCCTACGGCGGCGTCTTGATGGTGGGCCTGGCCACCACTTTCGCCGGGCTGGCGATGCTGAACCCGATCTCCCTCGGCGCGGGACTGATCGTGGGTGGCAAGGCCTATCGCGACGACAAGTCCGCGCGCCTGGCTCGTCGCCGGATCGAGGGGAACGCGGAGGTGCGCCGGTTCCTCGACGACGTGGCGTTCCAGGCGAGTAAGGACACCAAGGACCGGCTCCACCGTATCCACCGCGCCTTGCGTGACCATTTCGCCGGGGTGGCCGAGCGCAGCCTGCGCTCAATCGATGCGTCGCTGCGGGCCGCGCAGGACGCGGCGACGATGGCCGCGACGCACCGTGCCGAGCGGACCGTCGTCCTGGAACGTCAGTTGACCGCCGTCGCCGAGCTGCGTCGCTACGCGGATTCCATGCAAGCCGAGCTGGGACGGGCCGACGGTACGGTATCTGGGTGACCCACCGTTTCGACACCGCCGCGCCGCAGGCCCAACCCGGGATCCTGGCCGAAGCGCACGAGCTGGTCGGCGCGGCGGCGCGGATACTCGGCCGGGACGAGTACGCGCGCGCCCTGCTCGCCGAGTGTGAGTACCGTCTGCGGGAGCCGTTGCGCGTCGCGCTGGCCGGTTCGATCAAAGCGGGCAAGTCGACGCTGCTGAACGCGCTGGTCGGGCAGGCTGTCGCCCCGACCGATGCCACGGAATGCACCCGCGTGGTCACCTGGTACCGCGACGGCGCCACCCCCACGGTGACCGCGCACGCGGCCGACGGGGCCCGCGCCAACGTGATCGTGCGCCGCGGCACCGGCGCGCACGGCCTCACCTTCGACCTGAGCGCTTTGAACTGGGACGGCGGACGTCCCCATGAGGTCGATCATCTCGAGGTCGGGTGGCCCTCGGCGGCGCTGGCCCAGACCACGATCATCGATACCCCCGGCACCTCGTCGCTCTCGCGCGAGGTGTCGCTGCGCACCGCGCGGCTTCTCACGCCCGCCGTGGCCGGCGCCGATGCGCGCGGGTCGGCCATCGCGGCGCCCGGCGCGGATGCCGTGGTCTACCTGCTGCGCCGCCTCGACGCCACCGACGTGCAGTTCCTCGAACAGATCGGCGCCGGCGCCGGTGGCGGGGGACCGCTCGGTGTGATCGGGGTGGTGTCGCGCGCCGACGAGATCGGCGCGGGCCGCATCGATGCGCTGCATTCCGCGCGTGATGTCGCGGCCCGCTTCGCCGGCGAGCTCGAACGGACCGGGTTGTGCCAGGCGGTGATTCCGGTGGCGGGGCTGCTCGCGTTCGCCGCGTCCACCCTGCGCCAGCCGGAGTTCGCCGCGTTCGAGGCGCTGGCCACGGTGCCCGCGGAGGATCTCGGTGTCGCCCTGCTCTCGGCGGACCGGTTCGCCCGCGCCGACATCGCGCTGCCGGTGGCGCCGGAACTGCGTGCGCAGCTGGCGGATCGCTTCGGCCTGTTCGGTATCCGCATGGCCACCATGCTGATCCGCCTCGGGGTCCGGGATTCGTCCTCGCTCGCCGCGGAACTGGCCGCCCGCAGCGGTATCGATGAACTGCGCTCGGTGCTCGAGGTCCAGTTCGGCCAGCGCGCCGAGGAATTGAAGGCGCATTCGGCGCTGAGCACCCTGGACCGCATCCTCGTCGCCTATTCCGGCACCGAGGCCGACCTGTTGCGGCCACGGGTCCGCGCCCGGCTCGCCGACGTGCACGGGTTCACCGAACTGCGGCTGCTCGGTCGGCTCCGCACCGACGAACTCCCGCTGCCGCCACCGGTTCTCGCCGACCTCCATCGCATCCTGGGTGGTGCGGGCGTGGCCGCCCGCCTGCGTCTCGGACTACCCGCCGACGTCGACCTGGAGACGGTGCGTGCCACGGCATTCAGCGCGGTGCGCACGTGGCGTGCCCGGGCCGCCCATCCGCTGGCAGATCAAGCCACCGCGACCGCCTGCCGGGCGGCGGCCCGCAGTGCCGAGGGGATTCTGGCCGAACTGTCGGGCCCGGTCGGATAAGCACGCTCCTCCCCGGGGAACTCCCGGGTCCCGGTCAGCGCATGCCCACCGGGCCGGACAGAACTCCTACGCCCGCAGGAGGGGCACGATCTCCTCGGCCAGGTACTGCTCGACCCCGCGTCCGGCGCGCTTCGCCGCGACCACGGTTGTTCCGCGTTCGTCGGCCCCGGCGGTCAGTGTGTTCCGTGACTCCGTCTCGACGCCGCCGCCGAGGACGAGCGGGCGAACCTGCGCGCGGTCGAGGATGTCGAGCGCTTCCGCCTTCTTCCATACTGTGACGATTTCGGTTTCGAGGCCCATCGGACGCTGTTCCAGCTCAGCCGGACGGAGGTCTCCGGCGGGTCACGATGTCGCGTCGGGTGCTGCGGTTGAGCGAGGTCGGCGCAAGAATGGCCCGGGTTCGGGAAGTTTTTTCGGGCGGCGGGAATGAATCGCCGCAGCTGCTGGTTGTGCAGATCGACAACATTGAGCGTGAGTGACTCAAGTCTAGGTTGACTCGCGAGGGATCTCGAGGGCAGGATTGAGCCCACCACGCTCAGTGTTACTGAGACTGTTGCCCCTAAGTTCGTCAAACAGGAGGAATCACTATGGCTCGTGCGGTCGGAATCGACCTCGGGACCACGAACTCTGTCGTCTCCGTTCTCGAAGGCGGCGAGCCGGTCGTCGTCGCGAATTCGGAAGGCTCGCGCACCACCCCGTCGATCGTCGCGTTCGCGAAGAACGGTGAGGTTCTCGTCGGTCAGCCTGCCAAGAACCAGGCCGTCACCAACGTCGACCGCACTATCCGCTCGGTCAAGCGCCACATCGGCACCGACTGGAACGTCGAGATCGATGGCAAGAAGTACACCCCGCAGGAAATCTCCGCGCGCACGCTGATGAAGCTGAAGCGCGACGCCGAGGCCTACCTCGGTGAGGAGATCACCGACGCGGTCATCACCGTCCCGGCCTACTTCGAGGACGCCCAGCGTCAGGCCACCAAGGAAGCCGGCCAGATCGCCGGCCTGAACGTGCTGCGCATCGTCAACGAGCCCACCGCGGCCGCGCTCGCGTACGGCCTGGACAAGGGCGACAAAGAGCAGACCATCCTGGTCTTCGACCTCGGTGGCGGCACCTTCGACGTCTCGCTGCTGGAAATCGGCGAGGGCGTCGTCGAGGTCCGCGCGACCTCCGGTGACAACCACCTCGGTGGCGACGACTGGGACGAGCGGGTCGTGTCCTGGCTGGTCGACAAGTTCAAGGCGTCCTCGGGCATCGACCTGACCAAGGACAAGATGGCCATGCAGCGTCTGCGCGAGGCCGCCGAGAAGGCGAAGATCGAGCTGTCGTCGAGCCAGTCGACCTCGATCAACCTGCCCTACATCACCGTCGACGCGGACAAGAACCCGCTGTTCCTCGACGAGCAGCTGACCCGCGCCGAGTTCCAGAAGATCACCTCCGATCTGCTGGACCGCACCCGCGCGCCGTTCCAGTCCGTCATCAAGGACGCCGGCATCAACGTGGCCGACATCGACCACGTCGTGCTCGTCGGTGGCTCCACCCGTATGCCCGCCGTCTCCGACCTGGTCAAGGAACTGACCGGCGGCCGTGAGCCGAACAAGGGCGTGAACCCGGACGAGGTCGTCGCCGTCGGCGCCGCCCTGCAGGCCGGTGTGCTCAAGGGCGAGGTCAAGGACGTCCTGCTGCTCGATGTCACCCCGCTGTCGCTGGGCATCGAGACCAAGGGTGGCGTGATGACCAAGCTCATCGAGCGCAACACCACCATTCCGACCAAGCGCTCGGAGACCTTCACCACGGCCGACGACAACCAGCCGTCGGTGCAGATCCAGGTGTTCCAGGGTGAGCGCGAGATCGCCTCGCACAACAAGCTGCTCGGCTCCTTCGAGCTGACCGGCCTGCCCCCGGCCCCGCGTGGCGTGCCGCAGATCGAGGTCACCTTCGACATCGATGCCAACGGCATCGTGCACGTGACCGCCAAGGACAAGGGCACCGGCAAGGAAAACAAGATCAAGATCCAGGACGGCTCCGGCCTGTCCAAGGAAGAGATCGACCGGATGGTCAAGGACGCCGAGGCGCACGCCGCCGAGGACAAGGCCCGCCGCGAGGAGGCCGAGACCCGCAACCAGGCCGAGTCGCTGGTGCACCAGACCGAGAAGTTCATCAAGGACAACGAGGACAAGGTCCCGGCCGACATCAAGTCGAAGGTCGAAGAGGCCATCGCCGAGGCCAACACCGCGCTGGCCGGCACCGACATCGCGGCCGTGAAGACCGCGGTGGAGAAGCTGGCGACCGAGTCGCAGGCCCTGGGCCAGGCGCTCTACGAGTCGCAGGCCGCCGACGCCGCCGCCGAGGGCAACGGCGCGGGCCCGGTCGATGACGACGGTGTCGTCGACGCCGAGGTCGTGGACGAGCCGGTCGACACGGAGAAGAAGTGACCGAGGCCAACTCCGAACAGGAGCTGATCGAAGACATCGTCACCGATGCCGACTCCGCCGCCGACGTGGCGGCGGAGCCGACCACCGACGGCGAGGCCGAGGCGCCGGTCAGCGACGAGCTGGCCGAGCGCACCGCCGACCTGCAGCGGTTGACCGCGGAATACGCGAACTACCGCCGCCGGGTGGAGCGGGATCGTCAGGCCAACATCGACGCGGCCAAGGCCGCGGTGGTGACCGAGTTGCTCGGTGTGCTCGACGATCTGGACCGGGCCAGGGCGCACGGCGACCTGGAGACCGGCCCGCTCAAGGCCGTCGCCGACAAGCTCGAGACCGCGCTGACCAAGCAGGGTCTCGTCGAATTCGGCAGCGTCGGTGACCCGTTCGACCCCACGCTGCACGAGGCCGTGCAGCACGAGGGTTCGGGCGCGGATCCGGTGATCGGCCTGGTCATGCGCAAGGGCTATCGGTTCGGCGAACGGGTGCTTCGGCACGCGCTGGTCGGGGTAACCGATGCCGAGGCCGTGGGGGCATCGGATTCGGATGCCGACGGCGACAACCAATAGGAACGCGCCGCGAACGACGGGCCCGGAGGCGGTAGCGGAGCGTAACCACGCAGGGCCCCGAGAGCGGCGCAATTCAACACAGAGAGGAGGAGATGCCCGGTGAGCCAACGGGAGTGGATCGAGAAGGACTTCTACAAGGAGCTGGGTGTCTCCTCCGGCGCCTCGCAGGACGAGATCAAGAAGGCCTACCGCAAGCTCGCCCGCGACCTGCATCCGGACTCCAACCCGGGTGACACCAAGGCCGAGGAGCGGTTCAAGGCGGTCAGCGAGGCCAATGCCGTGCTGTCGGATCCGGCCAAGCGCAAGGAGTACGACGAGACGCGCCGCCTGTTCGCGGGCGGTGGCGGTCGTGGCTACGGCGGTGGCGGGTTCACCCCCGGCGCCGGCGCCGGCTTCTCGCAGGACTTCAACATCGGTGACATCTTCGGCCAGTCCGGCGGCGCCGGTGCCGGCGACGGCGGGCTCGGCGATCTGCTGGGCGGGCTGTTCAACCGGGGTGGCGCGCGCGGCGCGAGCCGTCCGCGCCGGGGCGCCGATGTGGAGACCGAGACGACGCTGGGCTTCCGCGAGGCGGCCCAGGGTGTCACCGTCCCGCTGCGGATGACCAGTCCGTCGCCGTGCACCACGTGCCACGGCAGCGGCGCCAAGCCGGGCACCAGCCCGCGAGTGTGTCCGCACTGCAACGGTTCCGGTGTGGTCAGCCGAAATCAGGGCGCGTTCGGTTTCAGCGAGCCCTGCGACGACTGCCGCGGCACCGGGTCGATCATCGACGATCCGTGCACGGACTGCTCGGGCACCGGCATCCAGAACCGCACCCGCACGATCACCGTCCGGATTCCGCCCGGTGTCAGTGACGGACAGAAGATCCGGTTGGCCGGGCAGGGCGAAGCGGGCTTGCGTGGGGCGCCCTCGGGCGACCTCTACGTGACCGTGCACGTCAGCCAGGACAAGGTGTTCGGCCGTCAGGGCGACGACCTCACCCTGGTGCTCCCGGTGAGCTACAGCGAATTGGTGCTGGGGACAACTGTTTCCGTGCCGACGCTGGACGGCCGGGTCGGTGTGAAGGTGCCGCCGGGCACCGCCGACGGGCGTATCCTGCGGGTACGCGGTCGCGGTGTGCCCAAGCGCGGCGCGGCGGGCGGCGCCGGTGACCTGCTGGTCACGGTGAAGGTCGCGGTTCCGCAGAACCTGGATTCCGATGCCACCGATGCGCTCAAGCGCTATCAGGAGGCGGAGAAGGCGGGTGGCTTCGATCCGCGTGCGGGATGGGCGGGTGCTTGACGATGTCCGATAATCCGAAGTCCGCGTCGGGTGGGGCCTCGCGTGCCGAGTTCTTCATGATCTCGGTGGCGGCTCAGCTGGCGGGTATGCACGCGCAGACGTTGCGCACCTATGACCGGCTGGGTTTGGTCACGCCTCAACGCACTTCGGGTGGCGGACGCCGGTACTCGGCCCGCGATGTCGAGCTGCTGCGCGAAGTGCAGCGGCTGTCGCAGGACGAGGGTGTCAACCTCGCCGGCATCAAGCGCATCATCGAACTCACCAACCAGGTGGAGGCGCTGCAGCAGCGCGTAGAGGAGATGAGCGCCGAGCTGGAGCAGTTGCGGGCGGGCTACCGGCCCGACCTGTCGCCGCCCCAGCGCAGCACCGCGCTCGTGGTCTGGCAGCCACGGCATCGGCGCTGAGGTCCACGTTTCGGCCGAGCCCCCGGTTCGCGATCCGCTCCCGCGGTCGCGGGCCGGGGGCTCGGCCGTCGGTCGGTCAACCCCCGGCGACCGTCTGGTGATTCTCCAGCAACCTCTTTATTCGTGATCTTGCTCATCCCCTACCCCGGCGCAACGCTGTGAGGTNGGTCAACCCCCGGCGACCGTCTGGTGATTCTCCAGCAACCTCTTTATTCGTGATCTTGCTCATCCCCTACCCCGGCGCAACGCTGTGAGGTGCGGATATATCTCGGAACCATCACGGAAGTTTGCTGGAAGGACGCTGAATTCGGACCAATCGGAGCCTGTTTCCGCAGGAGAATCGCAGCTCTCCGACACACCGTCCCCGCGTGTCGCGGCACGGCGCGTCGGATTTCGGGGCCCCGGATTCGTAGCGGAAGAGTCGCTCTACCAGGCACATTGGTGCGAGATCGGTGCTTTTGCGGGCAAGATCAGCAAAGCGTGAGGTCGTGTTCACCGGTCCTTAACGATCTTGGGGTATGTTTTCAGGTGATACTGATGAGTACTATCTGGTTTTCACAGAATTACATGCGTGATGTTTAAGAGTACGATTCCGAAGCTGGCAAACCTCGCCTAGACTTCTCGCATCGGCTGCTGACGAGTGTCCTCCCAGCCCGTCACTCGCCGGCGCGGCTAGCGTTCGATGGCGAAACGAGGTTGTGACACATATGGATTCGCGGACTGTCGCTTTGATCCGAACTACGTTCAAGGCGGTTGCTGCGGAAGACGGTGGGCCCGAGAAGCTAGCCAGGTCGTTCTACTCGATCCTGTTCACGGACTATCCCGGAATCCGTGACTACTTCCCGGCCGCCATGGACTCCCAGCGTGACCGGCTCGTCAAGGCGATCTCCTACGCGCTCGACCGGCTGGAAGAACCGGACAAGCTGCTTCCCTTCCTGGCCCAGCTCGGGCGCGATCACCGCAAGTACGGTGTGCAACCCGCGCACTACGTGGCGGTCGCCAATTCGCTGAAGTCGGCCATGCGCCAGTTCGCCGGGACCGAGATGTGGACCGACGAGGTCGCCAGCGCCTGGGACGAGGGCCTGGCCACCATCAGCGGCGCGATGATCAGCGCCGCCGACAAGGAGACCACCCCCGCCGCCTGGAGCGCGACCGTGGTCGAACGCCGGGAGGTGTTGCGCAACCTCGCGGTCATCCGGGTCCAGCTCGAACAGCCCATGCAGTACGCGGCCGGCCAGTACCTCAGTGTCCAGGTGCCCGCGCGGCCCCGGATGTGGCGCTACCTGTCCCCGGCCAACCCGGCGAACGCCAACGGCGAGATCGAGTTCCACGTGCGCAGCGTGCTCGGCGGCTGGGTGAGCCCGGCCATGGTCTCGCACACCACCGTCGGCGACCAATGGCTGCTCGGTTCTCCGCTCGGCGGGCTCGGCGTGCCGCGCAACACCAAACGCAAGATGTTGATGGTCGGCTGCGGCACCGGCATCGCGCCGCTGCGCGCGCAGATCATGTCGATGGCCCAGCGCCGGGTGAACCCGAAGGTCCACCTGTTCGTCGGCGGCCACCACCCGTGCGACCTCTACGACCTGCAGGTGCTGAGCCAGCTGGCCGTCGCCAACAAGTGGCTCACCGTCACCCCCGTCAGCGAGAGCGACGAGAACCCCTGGTGGTACTACGATTCCGGCGAACCGCAGGCCGACCTACCCGGCCTCGAGCCCCGGATGACCGGCCAGATCGGCAAGGTCGTCGCCAGCTACGGCCCCTGGGCCGATCGCGACGTCCAGATCGTCGGCTCCCCCTCGATGGTCCAGACCACCAAGTTCCGCCTGATGGCCGCGGGCACCCAGGCCAAGTCGATCCGCCACGACCCCCTGTTCTAGGCCCGAGGTTCGCTCGGATGGGTGAACTTCGGGGTCGACGATCGAGATCTGCAGCGCTCGCGGCACATACCGGTGTCCGATAGCGTCGCACCCGATGAGTACTCCTGGGGGAGCGAACGGTCAGTCGTTGTCGGTGGTTCCGACGAAGTACGCGATGTCGGTCGATATGTCTACGCGTCGCGGAGGCGCTGCGGACGGCGTTGGATTCAGCGAGCCGCGAGGTCGAGACCCTGCTCACTGGCGGCTGGACCGGGGATCTCGCCGATGATTTCAGGACCGGCTGGACCGAAACCAACGACGGCGGAACCCAGATCTGCACCGCTCTGACCAGTATGGCCGAGAAGCTGGGTATCACCGCGGACAACTTCCAGAACCAGGACACCGCAACGTCTTACAGTCTCAATTTGGCTGGCCTCGATCTGACGGAGTCGTGATGGGTTCGGAGTTCTCTGTCGATATGGATCAGCTCGATCAGATCGTGGCGCGCTTGGCTGGACTCGCCGGCTTCGTCGCCGATCATCTCGACGACATCGATGATCATGTCGCGACGCTGAAGGGCACCACCTGGGAAGGTCTCGCGGCGGACGCCTATCAAGTCGCCCATCAGCAGTGGATAGTCGGGGCGCGTGAGTTCGCCGAGGGAATTCAGGACATGAGCACGGCCGCAAGGTCCGCTCATGGTCGGTATTCGACTGCGGCCGAGACCAACAATCGGATGCTCCAAGGCGGATAGCCAGGTGTCCTGGACCATTGATTCCGGCATGTACTACGACGCCGGAAAGAAGTGTCACCTGCTTGCCGACGACATCAGCCTCGCGCTGGGGCCGCTCAACTCCACCCTGCAGAACGAGTGCGGTGGAATGGCCGGCGACCACGAGAAATGCACTGACTGGACCACTGCCTACGACCGGCACGCAGCAGACATCGTCACCTTGACAGCCACATTGGCCAATGCCCTGCGTCGGTACGGCGATGTGCTGGAAGCGTGCGGCTACAACTGGTGGCATTCGAACCGAGCCACTGCCAGCGGCCCCGAACCCGCACGCCCCTCGGCATCGGAACCGCTGTACGACTCCGGGATGGCACTTCCAGTCACCGCGAAAGGTGACAACGGGGCCGGTTTGGACGAAGGCGCCGTCGTCGGGCTGTTGGAGAAGGTCGGCAAGATCCCCAACGGTGACGCGACCAAGCTCGTCAAAGCGCGCGATGCGTGGAAAGCGTTCGCCGACAGTGGCTATATCACCGGTGCCGCCGACCGGGTCAAAGGAGTCAACGCCAAGTTCACCGGCAGCACCGACCCGAACATCCTCGATATCGAGGAGAAGCTCAACACCCTCGAACAGGCCGCGAAGCTGGTGGCCGAGGCCGCCAAGGGCATGGTCACTCCGGTCTCCGAGCACCACACCGCGCTCACCGACATGCGTACCGAGATCCAATCCGCGGTTGCCCAAGCAGGTATCGAGATCGCCGCGGCCATCGGTATCACCATCGCCGTCGTCGCGGTCACGCTGTTTACATTGCCGCAGACGATGCGCCGGACGTCACTGCGGGCGGCGGTGGTGCCGCGTCGGCCGGGCCGGCAAACGCCGAGGAGGTCAAGGAGCTTCTTGAATCGGCCACCCGGCCCGGCAATACCAAACCGCATCGTGAACTGGATACCGACGAGGAGATTCGGGAACTGTACGATCAGATCACTCGAAAGGGTGAGCCGATGGATGTCGGTACCTACCCAGGCCGTGGTTCCCGTCTGCCGGACGGAACAGAGGTTCGTATCAGAGACACCAGTGATTCGGGAGGCGTCACCATCGATGTCAAGTATCCCGGAAGCGGCAAGCCAGTGAAGGTGCATCTACCGAAATGATCAATACGAAGCTGGAGAACTTTTTGCTGTACGCGATCGATGACGACTGGGCGCCGATCGCCGAATTCGACGCCGACGTGCAGAAAATCACGCCCCAAGAGTACTCCCGACGTCGTGTTCTGGAGGTGATCCAGGACCTGGCTACGCGTGGGTACATCCAACTCGGGGCGTTTCCAGGAGGCGGGCGATCATGGGAACCGTGGACGGTCCCCGTCGAGGATGGGATTCGCCGAATCGCGGAAGGATTCAACAATTCGACCGGGTATCTTGAGATTTCCGACGCTGAAATTGGATCGAGCGAGGTTTTTCGTGCGGCGATCACATCGGCTGGTCGCGAGCGTCTGAACGAGCTGGGTGACCCGTATGAAATATATGGGGATCCGTGGTCCGACGATCCCCTTCTGCGGGCAGATCAGAACGAGATGGGATAATTCTCAACTGCGTCTTCTCAGAATCTGCCGGATGACACGTTCGGGCAGGTGCTGGTGCAGTGGGCCCTGTTCTAGGCCCCCTCGGCGATGATGTTCGTCGGGGGAGTGCCCGTTTCGATGAGGCGGTCGACCGTGGTGCGGACCATGGCGGGGGAGCCGCAGACCAGGACCTGGTGCTGATCGAAGGGGCCGTGCGCGGCGGCGACGTCGGCGAGTGTGCCGTGCAGCATCTCGGCGGGGGCGAAGCCGATGTCGACGCGGGAGTGCTCGTGCCATTCGTCGCGGATCGGCGGATCGTCGGGGCTCTCGACCACGGGAATCACCGTCAGCCAGGGCAATTCGCCCGACAGCAGGAACAGCATGTCGGCGGCGTAGAGGTCGCGCGGGGAGCGGCCACCGTAGAAGAGATAGGTGCGCGGCGGGTTCTCGCGCCGGGCCAGGTCGAGGATCTGCGCGCGCATCGGCGCCAGGCCGGTGCCGCCCGCGATCATCACCACCTCGGTGGCCTCGGGATCGATGTGGAAGATGCCGTAGGGCGCGTTGATCCGCCACTGGTCGCCGGGCTTGGTGTCGGCGACGATCGAACTCGAGCACCAGCCGCCGGGCACCGTGCGCACATGGAATTCCAGTTTGCCGTCGAGTGACGGCGGCAGCGCGGGCGAGAGCCTGCGCCGCACGCCGGGGTGCTGGGGCACCTCGACTTCGACCGAACCGCCCGCCGCGAACGGCACGAAGTCGCCGATCAGCCGGATCACGGCGAGGTCGTTGCGCAGGCGGTGGTGGCCGACGACGGTCGCCGTCCAGGCCGGATCGGGAATCTCGCTCATCGGTCTCTTTCGCGAAACGGGTAGTGCGGGAAGGGTTCTCAGCCGACGGGGTCGGCGGCGATGATCTCCGGTGGGGTGCCGGCCCGGATCAGCGCGCGGCGGGTGTCGGCGATCATCCGGGGTGAGCCGGCGAGCTGGATCTGCCGGTCGGCCCACGCGCCGAAGCTGGTCACCACCGCACCCAGGTTACCGACCAGGCGACGGTACATGCCGCTCGGTGCGGACGCGGGCCGCTGCGGATACCACCACGGGTCGTCGCGTTCCTCGCACACCGGCACCACCGTCAGCCACGGGTTGGACTGGGACAGCTGCCACATGTTGTCGACGTCGTAGAGGTCGCCCGGGAAGTGCCCGCCGACGAAGAAGTGCACGCGCGGATTGATGCCGCGCTGACTCATCTCGATCAGCTGCGCGCGCAGCGGCGCGATACCGGTGCCGGAGCCGATGAACAGCACATCGCGCCCGGACTCCCGGTCGACGTGCAGGCCGCCGAGCGGACCGGCGATCTTCCATCGATCACCGACCTTGGTGTCGTTGACGATCGCGGGACTCACCCAGCCGCCGCTGATCCGGCGCACATGGAATTCGATCTCGCCATACGGATTCGCGGGGATCGCGGGGGAGAAGTAGCGCCACATGTTCGGCCGCTGCGGCACCTGCACGGGCACGTATTGGCCCGCCTTGAACGGGATCGGCCCGTCGGCCTGCAGCCGCACGATGGCCAGATCGTCGAGCACCTTGCGATGCCCGACCACCGTCGCTCCCCAGAACGGCTGCGATTTGTCCTCGTTGGCGCCGATCGCCATCGAGGCCGAGACGAGGATGGTGATATCGCTCCAGCCCTCGTGCAGTTCCCTGGTCCACCGGTTGCCGTGGAAGGAGCGCAGCGCCGAGAGCAACGCCCGGCCCGCCATGTCGTAGTGGTCCGCCTCGACGCCGTATTTCCGGTGGTCGCGGGCCAGTTGCTCGAGGAACTTCTGCGCGCGCTCGAAGTCCTCCAGGTTGTCCAGGACATACTGCAGCGCCGTCACCAGGCGCTTGGGCATCATGTCCATCGCGGGGGGGAACAGCTCCCGTAACGCCGGGTTCTGCGCGAACAGGTGACCGTAGAAAGCGCTGATCAGCCGCTCGGGGCCACCGGGTGTCTCCGACACCCCGCGGAAATCGGCGCGGACCAGCGCAAGCGAACGCGCATCCACGTCGTCAAGCTCCCTTTCCCTGAAATTGCTGCGATGTGGCCCCGCCTCGCGACGGGTGCCTCCTCAAGTATCCCCCGAAACATGCCGCTGGGTGCAGGGATGCTCGTCACGGTCCCATTCGCCGGACGGATCGTAAGCCGTCGATCGCGGGTTGGCACGATGTCGCCGTCATCGATATGGGTCGGTGATCTTCCGCCCGAAGCGAGACCTGGCCACACGCCGCGATAGCTTCCGCGAACGATCTGCCGCTCTACACGAGCAGTGTCGATGCCTTCCGCGGCCTGGCCCGGGTGCGCACCCGAATAGCGGTGGAAATGGACGGGCAGGACGAGGCGGCGGAATGCCCGTCGATGATGCGGGTCATCTCGGAGTCGTGCGCTGCTCTGGTTCGGTGTGGTACGGATCGGTGATCCGCCGGAGTTCGATCAGGGTGTGCCGTAGGTCGTTGGCGGCGGGTTGTCCCAGATGGGTGATCCACTCTGCCTCTACCTTCGATGCTGTCCGGTTCGCCAGTTCCACGGCGCGTCTGCCCTTCTCGGCCAGGCGCAGCTGCCGGGCGCGTCCGTCGCTGGGGTCGGGATGCCGCTCGAGGTATCCGTTGCGAACGACCTGATCGACGAGCACCTTCGCGGTCTGCTTGGTGATCTGTGCCTGGGCGGCCAGCTCGGTCAGGCGCGACCCCTCCGGCCCGATCCGGGCGACCAGGCGTGCCTGGGCCGGGGTGAGATCGTCGAACCCGCCCTGGGCCAGTGCGAGGAGTACCCGCCGCTCCATCTCCCGATAGGGAACGAAGAGGAGAACCCCGAGGTTGAGTGCGTCGTCGCTCATCTCACTCCTTGATTCGGTCAGCTTCACTGACTATATTAGTCAGAAAGGCTGACGAATTGGAGGCCGTGGTTATGGATGTCGATCAGCACTGGCGGATCATCGCCGAGCAGCGCCGCGCCATCGCGCACCTGCTCACCACCCTCACCCCCGCGGAGCTGGACAGTCCTTCCCGCTGTGACGGCTGGCGCATCCGCGACGTCGCCGCGCACGTGGCCCTGGCCCCACAACCACCCGGTCCCCTCGGCATGCTCCGCGAAGCCGCCCGCGCCCGGGGCAGCTTCCACCGCCTCAACCACGACCTCGCCGTCCGCCACGCCGACGCCACCCCCGACCTCGCCGCCGAACTGTCGGCCGTAGCCGAGTCTCGCCGCCTGCCCGCGGTCACCAACTACCGCAACATCCATTTCGACGTCATCGTGCACGCCCAGGACATCGCCCGCCCCCTCGGCCGCACTATCGCTGTCGACCCGGCCGCGGCAGCCGTTGCTGCCCAACGGGTCTGGACCATGGGCTGGCCGTTCTGGGCCAAGCGCCGTCTCGGCGACGTCACCCTCGTGGCCGAGGATTCGTCCTGGACCGTCGGCTCCGGCCCCGAGATCCGCGGCACCACCCTCGACCTGCTCCTGCTCCTCACCGGACGCGAGGTTCCCGGCCTCGTCCGCCGCTGAATCAGCCGACGATCAACCGGACCGCCGCGCGTCCTCCTCGATCCCGACGTTCTTGCCGACGATGTGCTGGACCAGCGCGGGCTCCGGCGGCACCCCGTACGAGCGCAGGTGGTGCAGGGCCGCCCCCGGCCGCCCGAACACACCGTCGGTGTGGAAGTTCGACGGCACATCCCGAACCCGCGCGTCGAAGTCGTCGGTGTCCGAGCTGCGCGCACTCGAAATCACCGGCGCGTGCGGGAGAGGAGCCGGTATTCGATCGCGGATCAGCGGGTGCGGACCGGGCCGATTCACCACCGGTTTGCCCTCGGATCGCGCCCGCCGAACGGCGCCGAAAGTCGAAGTCCACTCGTGGCCGGCCCACCTGCGCGGCCCCGCTCCAGCCCCCTTTCCCATGCTAATGTCCCAGGTCAGAGCAGTGGACGGCGAGAAGGGGTGGGGATTGAAACGCGCAGGTACGGCAGTGATCGTGGCGGGGCTCGCGGTGGTCGGGCTGGCGGGGTGCGACGCGGGGGAGAGCTCGTCCAACGGCGCGACCACGACGGCGAAGCCGGTGCTGTGGAATCCGTGCACGGAGATTTCCGATGGCGCGCTGACGGCGGCGGGGGTGGATCCGGCGAGTGAGGAAAAGGGTGTCGCGGGGGTTCCGCAGTCGGGGTGGGAGATCTGTGGATGGGATGGCCCGACATTCGCCGTGACCGTCTACGCCACGAACAAGACGGTGGATCAGTTCAAGTTCAAGCCCGGCAATGTCGACTTCCACGCTGTCACGATCGCCGGCCGAACCGGCGAAGAGTTCCGCGTCGACGGCGCGTCGAAGAAGCTCGACTGCAATGCCGTGTTCCCGGTCGCGCAGGGCGTCGTGCAGTTGCAGATCCTGAATCGCGCGAGCTTGGACGGGCTGACGGATCCGTGTGTGTCCTTGGCGCGAGTGGGCGAGACCCTCGTGCCGACATTCCCGAACTGAGGGGGCGAAACGGTCATGGCTGAATCCCCGTATTCGGACCTGCTCGGCAAGACTCGCGCGGGCGAGGTCTACCTGAACGACGACGCGGCCGCGTACCACATGTACAAGGCTTGCGATAAGCGGCTCACCGACCTCGATTCGCTACGCGCCGTGGCCATTCGAGCGCAGGCCGTCAGCGGCTTCGGTGACTTCGACATGGCGAGACAGCTGGAGAAGCAGTTCCTCCGGCAAGCCACCGGCGACGACAATTCCGTCGACGCCGTCATCATGAAAGACATCGAAGCGGTCAAACAACTGCGCGAAGTCTTCTCCCTGTCCTTCAAACGCCTCACCGGCCAGGACATCGAGAACGCCGATGCCCTTGACTACACCACCGAGCAGGTGAAGTAGATGCAGCCCGATATCGCGGGACTCGACCTCTTCGGCGGTCTTCGCAATTTCGTCCTGTCCCCGTTCGGCGATGACGGTGAACTCGACGCCGCCGATATCGCCGACATCCAGGATCGGTACAACGATCAGCGCACGACGAACCGTCAGAAGGCCGCTGAGCTGGGATTCGACGGCGAGTACCGGCCCAATATGGTGACGAAGACCGACGACTTCGAGGGGACCGTCGCCGAGCTGCGGGCCAAGGTGGACAAGATCGACCTCGACGCCGTCAACGACCTGATCGGCGCGTGGAACGAGATCGCGACCCGCAACAGCACCTCGCTCGACGAGTTCCGCAAGCAGCTCACTCGCGGCATGGCACCCGAGGTCTGGTCCGGCGCCGCCGCGACCGCGGCAGCGGAAGCCGTGGCGGCATACGATGCCACGGGCAAGAGGGTCACCACCGCCGCCGCGCTCACCAAGAGCAAGTTGGACGAACTGCGCACCGGCCTCGAACCGACCAAGCGCCTTGTTCCGTTCGAGCCCGAACATCGCAGCGGCCTCGACAACTTCGGTGGGCTCTTCACCGGACGCGCCTGGCGTAATGACGATGTCGCCAAGGAGAACGCCCGAGTCGAGGCGGTGCGCGTCCTGACGTCCGTCTACGCCCCGGTGATTCTCGAATCCGATACCAGGGTTCCGGTCATTCCCCTCCCGAAGACCCTCGACAACGGTGGCGGCGATCCCGCCGACCACGGGGGATCGACCAGGCCGAACTCGAACAATCCGAATTCGTCCGGCCCGGGCACCGAGCAGCCGGCGACCGACCCCGCGTCCACCACACCGGCATCGACCACGCCGACCGATGACGACACCACCGGCGACGACACGACAACCGGCGACGACACGACCGACGACGATTCGACCGCACCGCAGTCGACCGATCCCGGCACGACCACCCCGGCCGCCACGACTCCGAGCGGTGCCGCACCCGGATCCGGGTCGCCGTCCGGATCACCGGGCGGCGCGGGAACTCCCGGCTCCGGCTCGCCGGGTTCGCCCGCTGCGGGCAGCGCGGTCCCCGGTGGCG
>NZ_JBCGFB010000118.1:0-19152 GCF_038752175.1 Nocardia sp. No.11
GTCGGCTGGGCGGGCCGGGCCGTCGGCCGCGCGGTCGGGGCGACCTGCTCGCGCGGGCGCGGCTCGACCGGGGTCGGCGGTTCCACGACCGGCGGCGCCTTCTCCACCGGGGTGGGCAGGATGGTGGCCAGCCCACGCAGCGCGCGCCCGAAATCGGGATCGATCAGGTCGTTGGCGGGGTCGTCGAGCGGGGAGACCGAGCCGCCGTGCGCGTCCGGCTGGTAGCGCCAGTGCGCGGCGATCTCGGAGTGACCGTGGCGCCACTGCAATTGGGCGACCCAGAATCCCTTTTCGTCTTTCCAGGCGTCCCATTCGGCCTGTTCGATGGTGTGGCCGCGTTCGGCGAAGGCCGCGGTGACGATCTCGTGCAGCGTTTCCAGCGCGGGACCGTCCGGGCGCACCGGATGCGCTTTCTGCGCCAGTTCCGCGGCGCGGGCACGCTCCAGCAACACCGGGTAGGCGAAACGTTCGACTTTGGTGGCCGGCATCCCGGACTCCGCCGTGACCTGCTCGACGGACGCTCCGGCTCGAATACGGGCCTGGATATCGCGAGGACGCATAGACGCTTCCGTTTCGATCTCGATCTGGCCGAATCGTGCGAGGTCGCCGCGCGCCGCCGCGCGGAGCTTGTCGTCGGCGGGCAACCGGAACTTGGTGCCGGACTCGGTGTCGCTGCACACGATGTGCGTGGAGTCGGGCGTCACCCCGATCACTCGAAGTTCACGCACCGTTACCTCCCTATCGCGTCGGCTACGACACCGCCCACTTTCCTAGACAGTAGTGCACATTACTTGCCCACGGCAGCAGACACGCACGACCGAAATCGCGCACCGAGACCCCAGGTCCCGCTAATCTGATCGGCTCACCACACGAATCCTGGTCGTGTGCAGGCAGTTTGGTGATAGATCAACATCAAATACCGGCCCGCGGCGGTGTGACCGAATGCAAATGTTGCGAACCTGCCCAGGCCCAATGCAAAGGGCCGGTGCGCGATGAACCGGAAAATGGTTCACCGGGCACCGGCCCTGATTGCGGTCTTATCTCAGAGCTGACCGACGACCCAGTCGATCGAGCGGGTCAGCTGCGAAACGTCTTCCGGATCGATCGCCGGGAACATGCCGACGCGGAGCTGGTTACGGCCCAGCTTTCGGTACGGCTCGGTGTCGACGATGCCGTTGGCCCGCAGGATCTTCGCGACCTGGGCGGCGTCGACCGCGTCGTCGAAGTCGATGGTGCCCACGACCTGCGAGCGGTGCGCCGGATCGGTGACGTACGGGGTGGCGAAGGAGCTCGACTCGGCCCACGAGTACAGGCGCGAGGACGAGTCGAGGGTGCGCTTGACGGTCCAGTCCAGGCCGCCGTTGGCGTTCATCCACTCGATCTGGTCGGCGAACAGCAGCAGAGTGGCCAGCGCCGGGGTGTTGTAGGTCTGGTCCTTGGTGGAGTTGTCGATGGCGATCGGCAGCGACAGGAACTCCGGGGTCCAGCGGCCCGAGGCCTTGATCTCCTCGACGCGGGCCAGCGCGGCGGGGCTCATGATCGCGATCCACAGGCCACCGTCGGCGGCGAAGCACTTCTGCGGGGCGAAGTAGTACACGTCGGAGTCGGCGATGTTCACCGGCAGGCCGCCCGCGCCGGAGGTGGCGTCGATGGCGATCAGGGCGTTCTCCGAGCCGGCCGGACGCGAGACCGGGATGGACACACCGGTCGAGGTCTCGTTGTGGGCCCAGCCGATGAGGTCGACCGAGGGGTCCGAGACGGGCTCGGGCGCGCTGCCCGGCTCCGACGAGACGACGATCGGGTCACCGATGAACGGGTTGCCCTTGGCGACCGAGGCGAACTTCGAGGAGAACTCGCCGTTGGTCAGGTGCAGCGAGCGCTCGCGGATCAGGCCGAAGGCGGCGGCGTCCCAGAACGCGGTGGTGCCACCGTTGCCGAGCACCACTTCGTAGCCCTCGGGCAGGGAGAACAGCTCACGCAGGCCGTTGCGCACCCGCGCCACGACGTCCTTGACCGGCTTCTGGCGATGCGAGGTGCCGAACACCGAGGCGCCGACAGTCACCAGGGACTGCAGCTGCTCCGGGCGGACCTTGGACGGGCCGCAGCCGAACCGTCCGTCGGCGGGCTTGAGGTCGGCGGGAATGGTCGGGAACGCACTGGTCATGGGGGCGAGTTTAGTGGTCCGCCGATGGTCCGACGCGCACGGGGGCGGGGCTGTGAGGCGGCCCACTCGGGGGCGCGGGCACGGCGTGGCGGGCACCCGGCGAGCTGGGCGGGTGCCCAGCTCGACCCGGTGGACCGTCGGGCCCGGCAGGTGCCCGGAACGCCCCGACCGCGGGCCCCGCGCGGCCGTCACGTCGACCCGGATCGGCGCGTGCGGGGAATTTGCCCTTGTGCGTAGGGCATTCGCATTACGCTTCTGCTATGAGCCTCGCCGTGGCCGACTCGGGTCGGACCCTGCTCGACCGGTTTGTGTGGGCGTTCGGGAGACGGCCGGGATTGCTGGCCGAGAGCTCCCGGCGAGAACTGCTGATGAGGGGGTTACCCGCCACGGCCACCGTGCTGTCGGTGCGATCCCGGCGCGGGGAGGGCGGATACCGGTTCTCGGTGCGGGTACAGGTGCCCGACGAGCTGGTCTACGACGCGCGGGTGCGGCAGCGGGTGCGTAGCCAGGATCTGGAATGGATGCAGCCCGGCGACGTCGTCGGCTGCCGCGTCGACCCGGGCGATCGGGAACGCGTGGTGTTGTTCGTCCCCGAGGTGCCGCGGTCGGGGCGCAGCGCGGCCGCCAAGATCCTGGCCAACGGGCGCCGCGCGGAGGCGACGGTCCTGGCGGTCGCGCCGATCGCGGCCGACTACACCGGCCGCGACGATCCGGTGCTGCGCCTGGACCTGGAGTTGCGGGCCTGGGACGAGCCGTCGCCGTGGCGGGTGCGGCTGATCCAGCCGGTGCCGCTGGCCGCGGTCGGGCAGATCGAACTCGGCACCCGCCTCGACGCCGCCTTCTTCACCGTCGATCGCGGCGCCTCCGTCGCCATCGACTTCACCAGCCTGACCTGAATGCCCGCGGCCTGGGCCAGCTGAGCGGCGGTCCACCCGGACCGCGTGTCGGCTACCGGTGGACGACGCCGTGACTACAGGTGAACGAAGGTGAACCCGGCCGCGCGCAAGGCCGGAATCGCGACGGCCATCCCGGCTGCCGTGCCCGACTTCGGCCGGTGCATGTGGGCGAGCACGATGCCACCGGGCGTGGCCGCACTCATCGCGCGCTGTACCTGCGCGGCCGAGGCGGTGGCGCCGAAGTCGGCGTTGACGGTGAACCCGAGCGGGGTCTCGCCCAGCTCGGCGACGATGGCGACCGCGACGTCGTCGTAGTGGGCGGTGCCCGCGCGGAAGAATCGCGGCGCCCGTCCGGTCAGCTCGAGCAGGCGTTCGTGATTGGCCCACACCTCGTGCACCGCTTCGTCCGCCGACGCCGTGCCCGCGATGTTGTAGGCGGCCCGCCCGGTCACCGACAGCGGCTTGTGCGCGACGCCGTGACTGGCCAGCTCGAACAGCGGGTTCGCGGCGAGCCGCTGCACGCGACCGGGATCGGCGTCGATCCAGCGCTTGTTGAGGAACAGCGTCGCCGGAATCCGCTCGGCGATCAGCAGATCCAGCAGCGCCTGGTCGACCTCGCTGTTGCCCGGCCCGCCGCACGCGTCGAAGGTGAGCGCCAGCTGCTTGCCACTCGCCGGGAATCCGGTGGTGATGCCGGGCAGATCGACACCCCACGCGTGTGGCCGAGCGCCGGCGTGCCGGGCGGCGACCGCGGCGGGTGAGACGGCGGTCGGCGCGACGACGGTCGAGATCGGCCGCGCGGTCGGCGGCGCGGCCACGGAGTGTCCGGCTGCCACCTCGGGCGCGGCCGAATCACCCTGCGCGGCGGCACAGCCGGTCAGCACACCCGCCGCCAACGCGGCCCCCGCGCCGAAAAGCTCACGCCGGGAAAACCCCTCGTTCCGCACCGCCCACCCTTATCGATCAGGTCGGCTGAACATTACCGCCGCCGAGCGCTCCACCAGCCGGAACAGGCCGTCGACCGGCTGTGTTCCGCGAACACATCCTGTCGGCGCCGGATGTCGTGGAGACGAACGACCGGTAGATCGACAACGACCGGGCGTCGGCGGCCGGGGTGGCCGTCGACGCCCGGTCGGGCGATGCGGGGTGGGTCAGCCGGCGATGGTGGACCAGCCGGCGACCTCTTCGGGGGTGCGGGGGCCGGGGCCGGTGTAGATGGCGGCGGGGCGAACGAGCTTGCCCAGCTGCTTCTGCTCCAGGATGTGCGCGCACCAGCCCGCGGTCCGGCCGCAGGTGAACATGGCGGGCATCATGTGCGCGGGGACCTCGGCGAAGTCCAGGATCACCGCGGCCCAGAACTCGACATTGGTCTCGATGGCCCGATCCGGGCGACGCTCCCGCAGTTCGGCCAGCGCGGCCTGCTCCAGCGCGGCGGCGACCTCGAAGCGCGGGGCGTCGAGACGCTTGGCGGTGGCGCGCAGCACGCGGGCGCGCGGGTCCTCGGCCCGGTAGACGCGGTGGCCGAAGCCCATCAGCTTCTCTTTGCGG
Source organism: Nocardia sp. No.11 (assembly GCF_038752175.1). NCBI lineage: Bacteria > Bacillati > Actinomycetota > Actinomycetes > Mycobacteriales > Nocardiaceae > Nocardia > Nocardia sp. No.11. The sequence continues at coordinate 4,609 of NZ_JBCGFB010000118.1, forward strand.
TCGAGGATGCCCTTGACCAGCGCGCGGGCGTCGCCGCTCTGCTCGACGGCCTCGATCATCGGGAGCACGCGGGCGGGGGCGCCGCCGTGCAGCGGGCCGGACATGGCGCCGATCGCGCCCGACAGCGACGCCGCCACGTCGGCGCCGGTGGAGGCGATGACGCGGGCGGTGAAGGTGGAGGCGTTCATGCCGTGCTCGGCGGCCGAGACCCAGTAGGCGTCGATCGCCTCGGTGTGGCGCGGGTCCGGGTCACCCTTCCAGCGGGTCATGAACCGCTCGGTGACGGTGGTGCACTCGTCGATCTTGCGCTGCGGAACGGCGGGCTGATAGATGCCGCGGGCGGACTGCGCCACGTAGGACAGCGCCATCACCGAGGCGCGGGCCAGGTTCTCGCGGGCGGTCTCGTCGTCGATGTCGAGCAGCGGCTCGTAGCCCCAGATCGGGGCGAGCATGGCCAGACCGGCCTGCACGTCGACGCGCACGTCACCGGTGTGCACCGGCAGCGGGAAGGGCTCGGCGGGCGGGAGGCCGCGGCCGAACTGGCCGTCGACCAGCAGGGCCCACACATCACCGAAGGTGACGCGGTTGGTGACCAGGTCCTCGATGTCGACGCCGCGATAACGTAGCGCGCCACCATCCTTGTCCGGCTCGGCGATGTCGGTGGTGAAGGCCACCACGCCTTCCAATCCGCTGACGAAATCCTGTGGTACCGAGCTGGTAGTCATGGTGACTCTCCTTGCAGGGGCATGCCGATCTTTCTGAACCATAGCCCTGGGGATACCGGGTAGTAACGTCGCCCCTGGCCAGACCTGGACCCCTTCCCGGCCCGCGTCCCGGCGTACCGTCTGTCCTCATGGTTGACCACGAACCCGCGACCGCGGCCGACCTCGCCGCCATGCGCGTCGACTACGGCGACCCGCTGTCGGTGCCGGAGGAGACCGACCTCGACGAGACCTGGGTGGCCGGCGGCTGGGAACCGTTGCTGCGCCGCTGGATCGAGCAGGCGCGCGGTCTCGGCATCGCCGAATCCAACGCGATGGTGCTGGCGACGGTGTCGCTGTCGGGCCCGGCCCCGCGCCCGGTCGCGCGCACCGTCCTGTGCAAGGGACTCGCGCCCGAGGGCGTCACCTTCTACACGAATTACGACTCGGCCAAGGGCAACCAGCTCGCCGCCGACCCGTACGCCGCGGCGACCTTCGTCTGGCCCGCGCTGGCCCGGCAGGTCCATCTGCGCGGGATCACCGAGCGGGTGCCCGCCGAGGTGACCGAGGCCTACTGGCAGACCCGCCCGCGCGACTCGCGGCTGGGCGCGTGGGCGTCGCGGCAGTCGCGGCCCGCGGCCTCGCGCGCGGAGGTGGATCGGTCGTTGGCCGAGGCCACGGCCCGCTTCGCCGACGTCGACGACATTCCGGTCCCGCCGTTCTGGGGCGGGTACCTGCTGCGGCCCGACGAGGTGGAGTTCTGGCAGGGCAGACGGGGTCGGCTGCACAACCGGATCGTCGTGCGGATCGGCGACGCAGGCACAACCGTGGAACGTTTGCAGCCCTAACGAGCGGTGGGGTATCTCACCGAGCGCATCCGTTCTGCGATCGCCCGGCGATGGCTAATCTGCGGCGAGTGAAGCTGCTCGCCGACACCGAACCCCTGCGTCATCCCGACTATCGCAGGCTTTGGACCACCAACATCGTCACCGTCATCGGTGCGCAGCTCTCGGTGGTCGCGGTTCCGCAGCAGATCTTCCAGATCACCGGCAGCTCGGGGTACGTCGGCTTGGCCGGCCTGTTCGGCCTGGTCCCGCTGGTCGTGTTCGGGCTCTGGGGCGGCGCGCTGGCCGATGTGATGGACCGGCGCACCCTGCTGATCATCACCACGGCGGGCACCGGTGTGACGGCGGTGGCGTTCTGGGCGCAGGCCGCGCTCGGGACGAACAACGTGTGGCTGGTGCTGGGCCTGTTCGCCGCCCAGCAGGCGTTCTTCGCGGTCAACCAGCCCACCCGCAGCGCGGCCATCGCCCGGCTGCTGCCGCCCGAGCAGATCGCCGCGGCCAGCTCGCTGAGCATGACCGTGCAGAACGTCGGCATGATCGCCGGACCGGTGCTGGCGGGTCTGCTCATCCCGGTGCTCGGCCTGTCGACGCTGTATCTGATCGATGCGATCGCGCTGCTCGCGACGGTGTGGGCGGTGTGGAAACTGCCCGCCTTCCCGCCCACCGGCGATCAGCGCCGGGCCGGGCTGCGCGCCGTCATCGACGGTTTCCGCTATCTGACCAAGCAGCGCATCCTGCTCGCGTCGTTCGTCGTCGACATCATCGCCATGGTGTTCGGCATGCCGCGCGCGCTGTTCCCGCAGATCGCGCACGAGACCTTCCACGACCCGGTCGAGGGCGGTGTCGCGCTGGGTCTGCTGTTCGCGGCCATCTCGGCGGGCGCGGTGCTGGGCGGGGTGTTCTCCGGCTGGGTGCCGCGCATCCGCAGGCAGGGCCTGGCGGTGATCGTCTGCATCGTGATCTGGGGCGTGGCGATGATCGGGTTCGGCTTGGCGGTGGGGCTGGCCGGGCACCTGTTCGGGCTGGGGGTGTGGCTGTGGATCGCGGTGGCCTTCCTGGCCCTGGGCGGCGCGGTCGACATGGTCTCGGCGGCGCTGCGCACGGCGATGTTGCTCAACGTCTCCACCGACGAGATGCGCGGCCGTCTGCAGGGCGTGTTCATCGTGGTTGTCGCAGGTGGGCCGCGGATCGGTGATGTTGCCCACGGTTTCGCCGCGGCGAGCCTGGGTACCGCTGTAGCTGCCGCGGGTGGCGGTGTTCTGGTCGTCATCGGGGTGGTGCTCGCCGCACTGGCCTTCCCCGCCTTCGTCCGTTACCGGGTGACCCGCGCGCACGCCGATTCACTGGTCAATTGAGTTGTGCGAGAAGGGATTACATGACCATCGCCGATTCGCCCGCGCAGGGGCCCGCCGCCGTGCGCGGCAGCACCGCGCGAGGTCGGCGAACAGGGGATCGGCGCAGGTCGGCAGCTGTGCGCCGACCTCACCGCCGATCGGCCCCGGTGTGAGAACGGCGCAGGACAACCCTGATTGCTTGTCTCGACCGAACAACAGCTAGCGTTAGCGCAAGTGCACCGCGTGCCGACCGCATCGGTGCCTACGGTTCTAGCCTGAGAGGGATCCTTCCGTGCCCGCTGAGAACATCACCAACGTCGCCGATGACGCCAAGGCGGTACTGCAGTACCCCGGTGGCGAGTTCCCGATTTCGGTCACCAAGGCCGCAGAGGGCAACGACGGACTCGACTTGGGCAAGCTGCTGGCCAGCACCGGCTACGTCACCTACGACCCCGGTTTCATGAACACCGCGTCGACCAAGTCGGCCATCACCTACATCGACGGTGAAGCGGGCATCCTGCGCTACCGCGGCTACCCGATCGACCAGCTGGCCGGCCGCTCGACCTTCATCGAGGTCAGCTACCTGCTCATCTACGGCGAGCTGCCGACCCAGGCCCAGCTCGACGACTTCACCGATCGCATCCGCCGCCACACGCTGCTGCACGAGGATCTGAAGCGGTTCTTCGACGGGTTCCCGCGCAACGCGCACCCGATGCCGGTGCTGTCGTCGGCGGTGAACGCGCTCTCGGCGTACTACCAGGACTCGCTGGACCCGCGCGACCCCGAGCAGGTCGAGCTGTCCACCATCCGCCTGCTGGCCAAGCTGCCCACCATCGCGGCCTACTCGTACAAGAAGTCGGTCGGCCAGCCGTTCCTCTACCCGGACAACTCGCTGAGCCTGGTCGAGAACTTCCTGCGGATGACCTTCGGCTTCCCGGCCGAGCCCTACGAGGTCGACCCCGAGATCGCCGCCGCGCTCGACATGCTGCTGATCCTGCACGCCGACCACGAGCAGAACTGCTCCACCTCGACCGTGCGCCTCGTCGGCTCCTCCGACGCCAACCTGTTCACCTCGGTGTCCGGTGGCATCAACGCGCTGTGGGGCCCGCTGCACGGCGGCGCCAACCAGGCCGTGCTCGAGATGCTCGACGAGATCAAGGCCAACGGCGGCGACGTCAAGGAATTCATCCGCAAGGTCAAGAACAAGGAAGACGGCGTGAAGCTCATGGGCTTCGGGCACCGCGTCTACCGCAACTACGACCCGCGCGCCACCCTGGTCAAGCAGGCCGCCGACAAGATCCTGTCGAAGATCGGCGGCGACGACCAGCTGCTCGACATCGCCAAGCAGCTCGAAGAGGCCGCCCTCACCGACGACTACTTCGTCTCGCGGCGCCTGTACCCGAACGTCGACTTCTACACCGGCGTCATCTACCGGGCGATGGGCTTCCCGACCCGCATGTTCACCGTGCTCTTCGCCATGGGCCGCCTGCCCGGCTGGATCGCCCACTGGCGTGAGATGCACTCCGAGCCGCTCAAGATCGGCCGCCCGCGCCAGATCTACACCGGTTACGGTGAGCGTGACTACCGCGACATCGCTGGCCGTTAGTCCGAACTGAAACTATCGAAGGGGATAGCCGAATGACCAAGCCGGAGATCGAATTCCAGGAGGGCCCCGCGCCCACCGAGCTCGTGATCAAGGACCTCGTCGAGGGCGAAGGCAAGGAAGCGGTGCCCGGCGGCACCGTCGAGGTGCACTACGTCGGCGTCGAGTTCGACAGCGGCGAGCAGTTCGACTCTTCGTGGGACCGTGGCGAGTCCATCACCTTCCCGCTGCGCGGCCTGATCCAGGGCTGGCAGGAAGGTATCCCTGGCATGAAGGTCGGCGGCCGTCGCCAGCTGACCATCCCGCCGGAGCTCGCCTACGGCCCCGCCGGCGCGGGCCACCACCTCTCCGGCAAGACCCTGGTCTTCGTGATCGACCTGCTCAACGCGAACTGACCAGCCGAACAACACACTGAGGCCGGGTTCCCGACAGGAACCCGGCCTCAGTTGTCTGTGTGTGAGGAGTGCTCAGCGGGTGAGGTCGGCCATCGGTATTTCGCCGACGACGACGTGACTGAGCGCGACGATGCCGCGATGGATCTGGTGCAATCGGTATTCCCGGGCATGTGCGTCGAGGCGGAACTCGAGTACCTCCTCGATCCCGAACTTGGTGTCCAGCACGACCACGAGATAGAGGGGTATCCCGACCCGCGCGTACTGGGCCTTCTTGTCCAGCAGGTCCTCGGCGGCGGTCGACGGCGACGACACCTCGACCACGATCAACGCGTCGGCGGCTTCGGGTTTCGCTCCCGGCCTGTCCAGGCAGCGGTAGATCACCACGTCAGGGCGGCGAAAGGTGAACTTCGGGACGCGCCACAGCACCACGTCGATGTCGGTGTCGACCCGGATGCACGGTTCGGTACTGGGCAGCCGCTCCATAGCGTCGGCCAGGCGCCGAGCGATGCGATGGTGTTCCGGAGTAGGCGATTCACACACGATGACATGCCCGTGGACCACTTCGATCTCACGCGCCGCGGCTTCCGGCAGCCGGAGGTACTCCTCTTCGGTCATCAGATGAGGGAGCGAATCCGTCGGCTGGATCGTCATGCCGGTGAGCATACCGCCAGGCCGCGAGCGGACTTGTGGTCTGGAAGAAGGCCGATGCCGACGACGCGGGTCGCGATGTCGCTACTCCCGGACGACCTCGACCGGGTCGGTGAGGGCGAGGGCGAGGGCGGAGTTCTGGGTGGTGCTGCGGGCGGGGAGGGCCTCGATGGCCTTGCCGGTCTGGGTGTTGAGGTTGCCGACGATGTTCTGCAGGGCGCCGACGCCGGTGGTCATCTGTTCGATCGCGGAGGTGATCTGGGCGCCGCCCTGTTCGGCGAGAGTGGGCAGGCCCTTGGCGAGTTCGGCGCCCTGGGTGAGCTGGGTGCGGGCGCTGTCGAGCCGGGTGACAACGGTGCGCAGCAGGGTGCCGAGGTCGGTGTTCGGGTCGACGGCGGCGCCGGTCAGGTCGGCCAGGCCGGTCAGCTGGGCGCCCGCCTGACTCGAGATGCCGCGCAGCGCTTCGAGCTTGGTGATGATGTCGGCCAGCTGGGGATCGGTGGCGAACGGCAGGGCGCGCAGCAGCGGCAGGACCTGGTCCAGGCCGGTGCTCAGCGCGGTGGCGCTACGCTCCACGCCGGCGATGGTGACGCCGGTGGCGCCGAGCGCGTCGGCCAGCTGGTTCGCCTGCTTGGTCGCGCCGTCCACGGTCTGGTTCAGCAGCTCGATGGCCGAGGTGAGTTCTCCCGCGCCCTGTTTCGCGAAGTCGAGGAACCCGAGCATCTCGCTGGCGCCGCCGCTGAACTGGGCGGCGCCGTCGGCGGCCGCGGTGACGCCGGCGTTGAGCAGCTGCGCGGTGAACTGCACCGAGGTCATCTGATTGCGGGCCTGGGAGACCGCGGCCAGCGCGGCGTCGACGCCGGAGGCGCCGATCCGGTGGGTCACGGCGGCGACGGCGCCGTTGACGACGTTCTCGTCCGCGCCGTCGTGGGCGGTGACGGTGACCTTGGCGCGCTTGGGTTCCGGCGTGGCCAGCGTCGCCATCGACGCGGTGAGATCGGCGGGCAGGGTGATCACCGCGGCGTAGTCGGCCGCGTCGAGCTCACCCGGCTTGGCCACCGTCCACTCGTAGCCGCCGGCGTCCTGGACCGCCTTGGCCACGCGCTCCCCGGTCGGCCCGGTATCGGCGTTGACGAGCGCGAACCCCGTGGGGGAGTCGGCGGTGCCCGCGCACGCGGCGATACCACCACCCGCCAGCGCGACAGCAGCGACGAGACAGACCATCCTGGTGCGTTTTCCGATCACGCCGCCGACGGTATCGAGCGAGTTCGCGCCGGGTCGTGGGAGATGTCTGAGAGTTCGGTGAGGATGGCACGACGGGGATAGCTGACGGTGTGCCGGAACCTGTTCTCGGGCGGGCGATTCCCGCTCATCGGGACGCCAAACGATGTCGTGATATGGCGTGCATCACAGTGCCTTCCATTGTTTCTCCGGGTCCGATACAAATCTCGAGTCAATCGAGATCGAGATTTCATCGATTCGTCCGGGGGGTTCGGGGATTCGCCGGGGGCATCGGGAGGGAGACATCGAACATGTTCCACCGCACCATCACCCGGGCGGGCCGTCGCGCATTCGTGGCCGCGCTGCCGCTGGCCGTCGCCACGTCGCTGGTCACCGCGGGTGTCGCGGCCGCTGACGTCGACACCGAGCGTCAGGCGCAGATCGCCACCGGCCTGGCCAGCGCCGGTGCCGCCGACGGCGTGGACTTCCGCACCACCGTCTCGCCGGACCTGCGCACCATCTCCGCGAGCGTCGACAACGGCCGCTTCGTGATCACCCCCGACGCCGTCACCGTGGTCTCGGCCACCGGTGTCACCGTCGGCGAGGTCCCGCTCAAGTTCAACACCGTCGACGGCAACGCCATCGCGATCGCCTCGGTGGTCTCCGCCGACGGCAAGACCGTGCAGATGGCGCCGCAGCTGTCCGGCGACACCAGCACCGAGCTGAAGGACATCGCCACCAACCCCGAGGCCGGCAACCACGACCCGGTCCAGAACGGTGCGGCCGCAGGCGCCACCATCGGCGCGCTGGCCGCCGCGATCATGTGCGTGCCCGCACTGGCCGCGTTCATCATCGGCTACGTCTTCTGCGCCATCCCGTCGGTGATCTCGACCGCGCTGACCGGTGCCGTGATCGGTGCCGTCATCGGCCTGGTGATCCCGGAGTCGGTGCCGCAGGTGCTGCCCTGATCCCTCGACGAGGCTGATCAATAGCTCCGTGATAGCCCTGTCGTCGCGCCTTGTCGCGGCGGCGGGGCTATCGCGCGTCTAGGGCGTGTCCCGGGCCGGCAGTTCGATGACCAGCCGAGCCCCGCCGAATGCGCTGTCCTCGAAATAGGCCCGCCCGCCGTGCAATTGGGCCTGCTGGGCCACCAGCGCCAGGCCGAGGCCGGACCCGCCCTTGCTGGCATTGGTCCCGCGGGCGAAGCGGGCGAAGACGGCGTCGCGCTCGGCGACCGGCACGCCGGTGCCGTTGTCGTCGACGGCGATGACGATGCGACCGCCGGGCGCGCGATGCGCCGAGACGACGGCATGGGTGGCGCCACCGTGCTTGACCGAGTTGGTCAGCGCGTTGTCGATCGCGAGCCGCAGACCGGCGGGCAGTCCACGGGTGACGAGCTCGGCGTCGGTGTCGATGCGGACCGAGAGGCCGGGGTTGTGGCGCATGGCGTCGTGGGCGGCCTGGTCGCACAGATCGGCCACATCGGTGGGGATGTGGTCGGCCTCGGCGGTGAGGTCGCCGCGGGCCAGGCGTTCCAGCGCGGTGAGCGTGGTCTCGATCCTGGTCTCGTTGCGGGCGAGGTCGTCGAGGATCTCGCGGCGCTGCTCGTCGGTGAGGTCGAGGGTGCGCAGGACCTCGAGGTCGGTGCGGATCGCGGTCAGCGGGGTGCGCAGCTCGTGGGCGGACACGGCGGCGAAATCGCGGGCCGTCTCCAGCGCGGCGGCGGTCTCGGCCTGCGCTTCGTCGACGCGGGCCAGCATGGTGTTCACCGCGTCGGCCAGTTTGACCGCCTCGTCGACACCGGACCCGTCGACCGGCTGGGCGGAGTGGTCGGGGTCGCCGAAGGAACTGCGCGCGGAGACCTGCTTGGTCAGCTTCACGATCGGCCCCACGGCGCGACCGGCCAGCAGCCAGCCCAGCGCCGCGGCCGCCGCCACCGCGATCGCGGCGCCCAGCAGCACCCAGCGTTGCTGGTCCGCGGTGGCCTTGGCGGCCTCGGTGGTCGGGATGGCCAGGGAGACGGTGCGTCCCGCCGGCTGGTTCTCGGTGGTGGTGAGCACCCGGTACGGCTGGTCGTTGACCTCGACGGTCTGCGAGCCCGGCGGCAGATCGGGCAGCTGGGTGGAGCTGGACGCGGTGACCTGGCCGTTGTCGCGCACGGTGAGCGCCATGGTGGTCTGCAGACCGGTCAGGTTGACGAAGCCGGTGGCCAGCACCGGCTCGATCAGCACGATCCGCGAGGCGATCTCGAGCTGCTGGTCGGTTTGGGTCACATTGTTGCGTTCGATCGCCTGGAAACCCACGAATGCGGCGATCGAGACGATGATGACGGCACCCGCCGCGGCCGCGCCCGCGACCCGAGTTCGGAGCGAAAACGATTGTCTCCGACGGCGTTTCGGCGGGGCCTCGATCATTTCGGTTCCCGGAGCACGAACCCTACGCCGCGAATCGTGTGCAAAATCCTTGGCGTGTCATCTATTTCGAGTTTGCGTCGCAAGTATCCGACGAACACGTCGACGACATTCGTATCGGCTATGAAATCGTAACCCCACACCAATTCCAGCAGCCGTTCACGCGTCAACACCACGCCCGCATTCCGGGCCAGCGTCGACAACAATTCGAATTCTCGTTTGGTGAGCTCGATTTCCTTGCCGTGCAGCAGCGCCCGGTATCCGGCCACGTCGATCTGGAGCGGGCCGACGCTGATCGCGCCGGGCGCGACCGGCTCCGGGGCATCGGTGCGGCGGCGCAGCAGGGCCCGGATCCGGGCCACCAGCTCGGCCAGTTCGAACGGTTTCACCAGGTAGTCGTCGGCCCCGGACTCCAGGCCCGCGATCCGGTCGTCGACCGAGGCGCGGGCGCTGAGCACGCAGACCGGCACGTCGTTGCCCATCGCCCGCAACGCCGTCACCACGCCCGCGCCGTCGAGCACCGGCATGTTCATGTCGAGCACCACCGCGTCGGGCGCGTGCTCGGAGACGGCGCGCAGAGCGGCGGCGCCGTCGCGCGCGACCAGCACCTGGAACCCGGACAGCCGCAGGCCGCGTTCGACCGAGGCGAGGACGTCCTCGTCGTCGTCGACGACCAGGACAGTGGAGGCAGCACGATCGGTCACGCCGCAATCCTAGGGGCGGCGGCCACCACCGGGCCCGATGGTCAGGCCGTCGGGGCCACCGGGTCGCCGTCGAGGTCGGGGGTGGGCGTGTCCTGCGCGGCCGGGGGCGGATTGCCCAGCGGCGGATTCGCCAGGATGCGGTCGGCCAGCGCGGTGAGCACGGCCGGGTCCTCGATGGTGGCCGGGGTCTCCACCTGTTCCCCGGCGGTGAGCTGGCGGATCGTCTTGCGCAGGATCTTGCCCGAACGGGTCTTGGGCAGGCCCGAGACGATGATCGCGCTGTGCAGGGTGGCGATGGCGCCGATCTGCTCGCGCACCCGCTCGGCGAGCTCGGTCCGCAACTGCTCCGGATCGACCTCCACACCCTGCTTGAGCACCACGTAGGCCAGCGGCAGGTGGCCCTTGAGCTCGTCGGGCACGCCGATCACGGCGCATTCGGCGATCGCGTCGTGCCCGGCGATGGCGGCCTCGATGCTGCCCGCCGAGAGACGGTGCCCGGCCATGTTGATCACGTCGTCGCTGCGGCCGAGGACGTAGAGGTAGCCGTCCTCGTCGAAGTAACCGGAATCGCCGGTCAGATAGTGGCCGGGGAAGGCTGACAGATACGAGCGGATGAACCGCTCGCGGTCGCGCCACAGCCCGGTCAGCGCGCCGGGCGGCAGCGGCAGCCCGATGACGATGTTGCCCTCGACGCCGGTCGGCACCGGATTGCCGTTCGCGTCGAGCACCCGCAGCCGGTAGCCGGGCACCGGCACGCACGACGAACCGGGTTTGACCGGCAGTTCCTGCAGGCCGAGCGGGTCGGCGCAGATCGGCCAGCCGGTCTCGGTCTGCCACCAGTGATCGACCACCGGGGTGTCGGGGTGATCGGCGAGCAGGGTGCCGGAGGCCCATTCGAAGGTGGCCGGGTCCAGCCGCTCGCCCGCGCAGAACAGCGCGCGCAGCCGGGACAAGTCGTGGCGGTGGGCGGCGGCGGCCTCGGGATCGGCCCGCCGGATCGCGCGCAACGCGGTCGGCGCGGTGAACAGCACCCGCACGTCGTGTTCGTCGATGATCCGCCAGAAGACCCCCGCGTCGGGGGTGCCGACCGGTTTGCCCTCGTAGAGCACGGTCGTCGCGCCGACCAGCAGCGGCGCGTAGACGATATAGGAGTGGCCGACGACCCAGCCCACATCGGAGGCCGCCCAGAACACCTGACCTGGGCCGACGTCGTAGATATTGCGCATCGACCAGGCCAGCGCGACCGCGTGCCCGCCGTTGTCGCGGACCACGCCCTTGGGTTTGCCGGTGGTTCCCGAGGTGTAGAGGATGTAGAGCGGATCGGTCGCGGCGACCGAGACCGGCTCGGCCGGGGTGACGTCGGCGACGGTGGCGGCCCAGTCGACCCAGCGGGCCGCGACGGTCTGCTCCGAGGACGGCAGCACGTCGGTGGCGGGCAGCGCTGCCGGGAACTCGATGGTCGGGAATTCCGGGCGCTGCTTGACGATCACCGTGCGCACCGACGCCGTCTGCGCCAGATCCAGCGCCTGCAGCACGATCGGCGGGTAGTCGATGCGGCGGTGGGGCTCCATGCCGCCCGAGGCGGTGACCACCAGGACCGGTTCGGCGTCGTCGATGCGGGCGGCCAGTTCGGGCGCGGCGAAGCCGCCGAACACCACCGAGTGCACCGCGCCGATGCGGGCGCAGGCCAGCATCGCGATCACGGCCTCGGGGATCATCGGCAGGTAGATCACCACCCGGTCACCGGCCACGACGCCGAGATCACGCATGGCTCCGGCGAATCGGGCGACCTCGTCGAGCAGCTCGGCGTAGGTGTAGACGGTGGTGGTGTCCGTCATAGCGGAGACATATATGAGGGCGGCCTGATCGGCGTGCCCGCCCTCGGCGACGGTGCCCGCTCGCACGTGCCGGTCCAGCGCGTTGACGCAGGTGTTGAGCCGGGCGTCGGGGAACCAGCGGGCCGCGCGCTTGTCGGCGGCGTCGACGATCTGCTGCGGCGCCACGTCCCACTCGATGGCCTGAGCTGCGGCGGACCAGAAGTCGGCTGGGTCGACCAGACTGGTCTGATAGACCGGTCGGTACTCGTGTTCCACGTCCAAGCCCGTGACTCCCTAGCCTCGCTTCGATGCCCGCTCGATAGATCCTGATGATTGTGGCAGACTTCACGCGACACCCGAGGGGGTGCCGCGACCTTTGGTTTTGCCTGGAACGGGCAGGTCATCGCGCGGACCTCTACCGGGAGTCAGCCAAGAAGTTATTGATCCGTTAGAATCTGATGTCACTTATTCGGGCAGTCGTAGACGCAATTTCTCGGCCAGCCGCAGTTCTCGGCCAGTCAACTCTGGTGAGCCGCCATCGCGCCTGTGGAGGTTCGCTGATGGCGCAAGGTACGAGGCCAGTTTGGAAAGTGAGTGGGAGATGCGTGACGCCGCTAGGTCCGGCAGCAAGCGCTGGGCGCTCGGCAACTGGGACCTGCGTTGGAAGGTTACGGCCGTGCTGGCCGTGCCGCTCGCGGTCGCGGTCGGGCTCGGCGTGTCGAGAATTACCTCGGAGTTCTCGGAGGCCAACCGGCTGTCGAGCATCAATGAGCAGGTCGACTCGATTCCGTCGGTCACCGCGCTGAGTGCTACCTCGGCGCGGGTCACCGGTAGTCAGATGGTTCCCGCGGGGCCGGGGGTCACCCTGGTCACCGACAAGGACCTCGCCGATCTCGATGCGGCCATCGCCGCCGCCGAGTCCTCACTGGGCCGGTTGACCGATCTGCCGCGGGCGCACGAGGCGCTGCAGCGGATGATCTCGCAGGCCAAGAACGTGCGCGGCCAGGGCAAGGCGCTGACCTCGTCGGCCGAGCCCGCGCTGGCCTCGGTCGAGCAGATGCGTAAAGACAGCGTCGACATCGTCGAGACCACCATCGCCCAGGTCAGCGATCCGGTCATGGACCAGGCCAAGCTGCGCCTCGTCGACTCGCTCAACACCCGTTCCGTGCTCGTCGACCAGCTGGCAGGCATCTCCGAGATGCTGCGCGGTCTGCCGCAGGGTTCGCAGGACTTCATCACCGGTGTCGCCACCGAGCGGCACCTGCTCGACGTGCTGGCCAACCGCTTCCCCGACGGCGATCGGGTGATCGCGGACCTCAAGGCGCAGGCCGACGTCCGGCAGAACCTGGTCAGCAGCCCCGAGGTCGCGGCGGGCAAACTGCCCATCGGCGACATGCGTACGTCGCTCGTCACCAGCCTCGTCGGCTACGAGGGCGTCGTCGACCAGGCCACCAAGGCCATCGAGTCGTCCATGGACGAACTCACCACCACCGCCGCCACCGGCGCCTGGTCCTACACCGGCGTCGTCATCGCGACGATCCTCGCCGCGCTGTTGCTGGCCGTGTTCGTCGCCCGCTCGATGATCGTGCCGCTGCACCGCCTGCGTCTGGCCGCGCTGCGCGTCGCCGAGTCCGATCTGCCGCACGAGGTCGCCCAGCTGCGTAACGGCGCCGCCCCCGAGGACGTGCCGCTCGAGCCGATGCCGGTGCGCTCCGACGAGGAGATCGGCCAGCTGGCCCGCGCCGTCGACGACATCCACGGTCAGGCGCTGCGCCTGGCGAGTGATCAGGCGCAGATGCGTTCGCAGGTCAACGACATGTTCGAGACTCTGGCCCGGCGCTCCAAGTCGCTCGTCGACCATCAGCTCACCCTCATCGAGGCGATGGAGTACGACGAGAAGGACCCGCGCCTGCTCGAGAACCTCTTCCGGCTCGACCACCTCGCGGCGCGCATGCGCCGTAACGGTGACAACCTGCTCATCCTCGCGGGTACCAAGCAGCGCCGGACCAAGTCGGCCCCGGTCGAGATCGCCGACGTGCTGCGTGCCGCGATCTCCGAGGTCGAGGACTACGAACGGGTCAAGCTCGGCGCGACCCCGCGTGGCTCGCTGGTCGAACCGGCCGCCTCCGACATGGCGCACCTGTTCGCCGAGCTGCTCGACAACGCGCTGCGGGCCTCCCCGCCGGAGACCGACGTCAAGTTCACCTTCGCCCAGGCCCATGATCAGGGTCTGCTGATCGAGGTCGCCGACCGCGGTATCGGTATGCCGCCGCAGGAGATGTCGGAGATCAACCGCAGGCTCGAGCAGACCGCCGAGCCCGGTCCCGACACCGCCCGCCACATGGGTCTGTTCGTAGTCGGCCGGCTCGCCGAGCGGCACGGTCTGACCGTGCGCCTGCGTCCGACCTTCGACACCGCGCGCGATCCGGGCGTCACCGTCACCGTGCACGTGCCGGTCGGCCTGATCGTCTCCGGCGCCGGCGGCCCGGTGGTGCCGCCGCAGCAGCTGCAGCAGCAGGCGCCGCCGCAGCAGCAGCGCCCGAACCCGCAGAACCAGCAGAGCACGATGCAGACCCGCGCGATCACCCGGACCCCGGGCGGCAACGTGATGGTCACCGTCGATCCCGGTGTCAGCAGCGGGCCGATCCCGGCCGGTCAGGGTGGGCTGCCGCAGCGGCAGCCCGGGAACTCGATGGCCCAGGGCCTGCAGCAGGACGCCGCCGAGCAGTCCTCGCCGACCCTGCGTCCGCCGGCGCCCGGTCAGGGCAACGTGCCGCAGCGCGGCAAGCTGGCCGCGGCCAATCTGCCCAAGCGCAACCTCGCGGCCGGTGGGCCGGGCGGACCCGGTGGACCGCAGCGTCCGCA
>NZ_JBCGFB010000119.1:0-18713 GCF_038752175.1 Nocardia sp. No.11
CGGCGCCGGGGTGCGGGCGGGCGCCCTGATCGAGGCGGCGGCCGCGCACGGGCTGGCGCCGCTCACCGGTTCCTCGCCGTCGGTCGGCGTCGTCGGGTACGTGCTCGGCGGCGGTCTCGGCCTGCTCGCCCGGGAATTCGGTTATGCCGCTGACCATGTGCGCTCGATCGACCTGGTGACCGCCGATGGCCGCAGGCGCACGCTCACCCCCGCCGACGAGCTGTTCGGCGCGGTGCTCGGCTCCGGCGGCAACTTCGGCGTGGTCACCGCGCTGGAGCTCGAACTGGTGCCCGTCACCGAGGTGTACGGCGGCCAGTTGATGTTCGACACCCCGCTGGTCGACACGGCGCTCGAGACGTGGCGGCAGTGGACCGCGACGCTGCCCGACACCCTCACCTCGACGATCGCGGTGCTCACCTTCCCGGACATCACCCCGGTGCCGGAACCGTTGCGCGGCAGGCACGTCGCTTCGATCCGGATCGCCTTCGACGGCCCGGCCGAGGAGGGGCAACGGCTCGTCGCCCCGCTGCGCGCGATCGGCGAGCGGATGCGCGACGACCTGCGCGTGCTGCCGTACGCCGAGTCGCACGCCATCCACAGCGATCCGGATTTCCCGCACGCGTACGCCGCGACCAACGCGCTGCTGTCCGAGCTGACCGGCGAGGCGATCGCGGCGCTGCGCGCGCAGACCGCGCCCGGTGGACCCGTCGAGGCCGTCCTCGACATCCGCCACCTGGGCGGGGCGTTGCGGCACGGCGGCGCGGCGGTGGACCACCGCGACGCCGAATTCCTCGTGCGGGTGATCACCGGCGCGCAGGGCGATGCCGCGCCTGCGGGCCTGGCCGCGGTCCGGGAAGCGCTGGCGCCCTGGACGATCGGGCACAGCCTGAACTTCCTCTACGGCGCGGGTGCCGCCGCAAACGCCGCGCAGACCGAGGCGGGCTACGCGCCCGACACCTACGCCCGGCTGGCCACCGCGAAGTCGAACTACGACCCGCGCAACATGTTTCGCTTCAACCGCAACATCGCGCCCGCGTAGCCACGGCTTGTCGATCCCCCCGGTATCTACTATCTTAGTGATATCACTCAGATATCGGGAGGATGTCATGGAGCTGCGGTCCGCATTCCGCGTCAACGGGTTCGTCGTCTTGCTGGGGTGGCTGGTGCTCACCCTGGTGTTCGGCGCCGCCGCCGTGTTCGCGTTCATCGCCGCCACCCAGCACGACGGTGGGGCGCTCGCCTGGGCGGGCGCGGTCGCCGCGGCCGTGGTGGTGCTGGTGCTGGCGGTGCTGGCCACCGGGTTGATCATCGTCAACCCCAACGAGGCCAAGGTCGTCACCTTCTTCGGCCGCTACGTCGGTTCGGTGTCGGACCCCGGGTTCTTCTCGGTGCTCCCGCTCACCGACCGCAAGTCGATCTCGTTGCGGGTGCGCAACTTCGAGACCCAGAAGCTGAAGGTCAACGACGCCGACGGCAATCCGGTCGAGATCGCGGCGGTCGTCGTCTACAAGGTGGTCGACAGCTTCAAGGCCGCCTTCGCGGTCGACGACTACGAGGAGTACGTCGAGACCCAGTCCGAGGCGGCGGTGCGGCACCTGGCCACCACCCACCCCTACGACGCGCACGACGATTCACGGACCAGCCTGCGCGACGGTGCCGAGGTTGCCGAGGAGCTCACCGAGGAACTGCGCGCGCGCACCCTCACCGCCGGCATCGAGGTCATCGAGGCCCGGATCACCCACCTGGCCTACGCGCCCGAGATCGCCCAGGCCATGCTGGTCCGCCAGCAGGCCGCCCAGGTGGTCGCCGCGCGCACCCAGATCGTCGAGGGCGCCGTCGGCATGGTCGGCCTGGCGCTGGACCGCCTCGCCGCGGCGGGCACCGTGGAACTCGACGAGGAACGCAAGGCCGCCATGGTCTCGAACCTGCTCGTCGTCCTCTGCGGCGACCGCGCCACCCAGCCGGTCGTGAACACCGGATCCCTCTACGCCTGACCCCATGACGGTGCCGAAGAAGGAACCCAAGAAGGTCCTGCTGCGGCTCGACCCGGCCGTCCACGAGGCCATCGCCAAGTGGGCG
This sequence comes from Nocardia sp. No.11, assembly GCF_038752175.1. Classification (NCBI taxonomy): domain Bacteria; kingdom Bacillati; phylum Actinomycetota; class Actinomycetes; order Mycobacteriales; family Nocardiaceae; genus Nocardia; species Nocardia sp. No.11. Next base: position 2,080 of record NZ_JBCGFB010000119.1, read on the forward strand.
GCCGACGACCTGCGCAGCGTCAACTCCCAGATCGAATACGCCCTGCGCCTGGCCCTCGAGCAGGCAGGCCGCAAGCCGCGATCGACATAGTGGTCGCGTCAGGTGCTGCCGAGGACTCGGGTGAGGAGCCGTTGGCGGGTGCGGGTGGCGGATTTGGCGAGGATGGCTTTGACGTGGTCGTTGACGGTGTGCTCGGACAGGACGAGTTCGGCGGCCAGCTCGCGGGAGTCGAGGCCCGTGGCGAGGAGGGTGAGGACCTGGGATTCGCGGGCCGAGAGGCCGTGCGCGCGGGCGAACAGGTCAAGGCGTTCGGCGGCGGTGCTGGGTTGCAGGGCGACGGCGATCTCGTGGTCGCCGAGGCGATCGGCCTTCACGGTGAGCCAGCGGTTGCCGCCCAGGTGGATGCGGGCCGACGCGGGGCCGATGGGGGTGCCCGCCTCGGCGGCGAGCAGGGCGGCCCCGGCGTTGTAGACCGAGGCGGGGACCGGCGGGATCGGTTCGTCGGGGGGCAGCAGACGGAGCAGGGATTCGGCGGCGGCGGCCGTCTGGGAGCGCACGCGCAAGGCGTCGTCGAGCAGGACGACCGCGGGGCCCAGTGGGGGCAGCTGCGCGTCGGATTCGACGAACCCGGCGCCGACCGTGGCGCGCAGCGCGGTCGAGACGGCCGGCGTCAGGGTGGTGAGTTCGGCGAGTTCGCTTCTGGTGAAAGGGGATTCGTCGACCCGCAGCAGCTCCAGAAAGCCCCAGCAGCCGTAGCGGTCGGCGAAGGTGACGGTGGCCGAATCGGTGACGCCGAGCTCACGCTGGGCGGTGCGCCACAGCAGCGAGCGGTCGGGTTCGCCGCCGGTGGCGTCGAGCAGGGAGTGAGCGCCGGTGCCGCGCAGGGTGTCCCAGCGATTGAGCGGGGTGAGATAACGAGCCCGGATCAGTTCCGGCAGCCGCGCCAGCTCGAGCCCGGGCACATCGGCCAGCGGCGCCGTCGCGACCGCGGTGACCGGGTCGGTGAGCGCGAAGACATGGCCGGTGAACGGCATCGACAGCCGGATCTCGGCCAACACGAGTTCACGTAGTCGTTTGGCGGCATGATCGGCACGGCACAGCCGGCTCACCCGGTCGGCCAAGGCGCTCGGCACCGGCTCAGTCTACGGCGAAAACCCCCCAGCATCAGGGATGTCGGCCGGGCATCGATCGGGCCCACACTCGAGTCATCCCATTCGACCCGGCCACGGAGGCGATCATGACCACCACCCTGCACATCGACAACACCGTGCGTGACTACGACACCTGGAAGGCGGCCTTCGATCAGTACGATCGCTTCCGCGCCGACCACGGGGTCCGCACCTACCGCGTCGGGCGCGTCGAGGGCGATCCCGGCCGCGTCCTGGTCGACCTCGACTTCGACGACCGCGCCGCCGCCGCGGCGTTCCGCACCGCGCTGGCGCCGGTGCTGGCCACCCCGCGCAGCCGCGCGATGGTGACCGATCACCACTCCTGGCTGGTGGAGTTGGTCGAAGAACGCATTTCCGCCTGAGTCGCGACTTCTCCCGCGCACGGGCACAACCGAACTCGTCTGCGCCGGTAAGTTGTCCCGGTGCCCATCTCGTTCGACATTCCTGGAATGCAGCAGTTGGACAACACGACCTGGGGGAATCCGGCCACTCGTGATGTCGTCGCGTTGACCTATGTCGACGGCGCGCCCGACCTGCCCGCGCGGCTGCACGATCTGCCGCGGCTGCGCAGGCGGCTGGCCGAGCACCACGCCCGCACCGGCTGTCTCATCGAGGCGTTCGTGGTCTGGGTCGACCAGCTGCCCGCGCTGCTGCGCGTGGAGAAGACGCAATTGCCGGGCCCGCGGGGCGAGCTCGTCTTCGCCGCCTCGATCGTGGTACCGAAGGATCGGTGCTCCGCGGTGTTCCAGATCATCTGTCCCGAGACCGGGGTGCCCGGGCTGCGGGAGTCCTCGATCGGCGCGCAGGTCCACCGCAGTGAGATGTGCCCGCCCCACCCGTACGCGCCGGGGCTGCGCGGTCGGCTGCCCTATCTGCTGTCCGACGACGTCCGCTTCGACGCCGTGTTCCCCGATCACGCGCTGACCAGGGCTCGCCGCTGGGTCGCCGAAACCGTGCCCAACGTGCGGGTCGACCCGGCCTTCGCGGCGCTGCCCGAGTTCTAGACGCGCGGCTTCTCGGTGATGAAGATGGCGGTGCCGGGGAAGATCTCCCCGCGCAGCGGCGACCACTGACCCCATTCGCGGTCCAGCCACTCCGGCCAGTCGGGTTCGACGATGTCGAGCAGCGTCAGGCCCGCGCCGACGATCTCCCGGACCCGGTCGCCGATGGTGCGATGGTGCTCGACATAGGTGGGCACGCCGTCGCCGTCGACCTCCACGTACGGGGTCCGGTCGAAGTAGGGGATGCGCGCGACGAGGCCGTCCTCGCCGGGATCGTCGGGGAAGATCCAGCGCATCGGGTGGTTCACCGAGAACACCCAGCGCCCGCCCGGGCGCAGCACCCGGGCGACCTCGCGCATGACCAGCGCGGAATCGGCGACGAACGGGACACCGCCGAAGGCCGAACAGGCCAGATCGAAGGACGCGTCGGCGAACGGCAGCGCCTCGGCGCCCGCTTGGACCAGCGGCACCCGCGGCCCGCCCTGCGCCATCGCCGCCACGCCACGCTCGAGCATCCCCATCGACAGGTCCAGCCCGACCGGATGCGCGCCCTGACCCGCGAGCCAGCGCGAACACGGCGCGGAACCGCAGCCGATCTCGAGCACGGACCTGCCGGTCAGCTCGCCGAGGAAACCCATATCGCCCTCGTGCAGGCCCTCCGGGCACCAGACGAACTCGCCGCCGGGGGAGTCGACGCCGAGGAAGTCGGCGTGGGTCTGGTGGTACTGGTCGGCATCGGCATCCCACCAGCGCCTGCTCGCGCGTTCGCTGTCCGCCGAACCGATCTTGGTCCGGGTGGTCGCGGTGGTTCCCAGCAGCGCGTTGGCCTGCGCATGGCGTTCGTCGTCGGACACGGCGACCAGGGTATCGGCGGGGTGGAGGGGGTGGTTTGCCCGGCTGGACTCGGGTCGCGTACGCTGAGGCACGCGAGTGTCTTTCGAGGAGCGCTGTGCGCCGGGGTTGAATGCGTACGGTATCCGATGACGGAGTCGCCCGTGCTGAGTTCGATCACCAGCAAGTGTGGCGGTCCGTGCGATACTTACCCGGTATCCTTCGTCGCCTCGTCGCGGTGATCTCGCAGCGTACCGAAAGTTCCAATGTCCGCAACCGACCACAATCCGTCCGGAGCAAATCCACATATGCCCACCACCGTCACCTCGCCGCAGGTAGCCGTCAACGACATCGGCTCCGCCGAGGATTTCCTCGCCGCCATCGACGCCACGATCAAGTACTTCAACGATGGCGACATCGTCGAGGGAACCATCGTCAAGGTCGATCGTGACGAGGTCCTGCTCGACATCGGTTACAAGACCGAAGGCGTCATCCCCTCCCGTGAACTCTCCATCAAGCACGATGTCGACCCCAACGAGGTCGTTTCCGTGGGCGATGAGGTCGAGGCCCTGGTTCTCACCAAGGAGGACAAGGAAGGCCGCCTGATCCTGTCGAAGAAGCGGGCGCAGTACGAGCGCGCGTGGGGCACGATCGAGGAGCTCAAGGAGAAGGACGAGGCCGTCAAGGGCACCGTCATCGAGGTCGTCAAGGGCGGCCTGATCCTCGACATCGGCCTCCGTGGCTTCCTGCCCGCCTCGCTCGTCGAGATGCGTCGTGTCCGCGACCTCCAGCCGTACGTCGGCAAGGAGATCGAGGCCAAGATCATCGAGCTCGACAAGAACCGCAACAACGTGGTTCTGTCGCGTCGCGCCTGGCTCGAGCAGACCCAGTCCGAGGTCCGCTCCGAGTTCCTGCACCAGCTGCAGAAGGGCCAGGTCCGCAAGGGTGTGGTCTCCTCGATCGTCAACTTCGGTGCCTTCGTGGACCTGGGTGGCGTCGACGGCCTGGTGCACGTCTCCGAGCTGTCCTGGAAGCACATCGACCACCCGTCCGAGGTCGTCGAGGTCGGCAACGAGGTCACCGTCGAGGTTCTCGACGTCGATCTGGACCGCGAGCGCGTCTCCCTGTCGCTCAAGGCGACCCAGGAAGACCCGTGGCGTCAGTTCGCCCGGACCCACGCCATCGGCCAGATCGTGCCCGGCAAGGTCACCAAGCTGGTTCCGTTCGGTGCGTTCGTGCGCGTCGAAGAGGGCATCGAGGGCCTGGTCCACATCTCCGAGCTGGCCGAGCGCCACGTCGAGGTCCCGGACCAGGTTGTCGCCGTCGGCGACGACGCGATGGTCAAGGTCATCGACATCGACCTGGAGCGTCGCCGGATCTCGCTGTCGCTGAAGCAGGCGAACGAGGACTACCACGCCGAGTTCGACCCGTCGAAGTACGGCATGGCCGACAGCTACGACGATGCGGGCAACTACATCTTCCCCGAGGGCTTCGATCCCGAGACCAACGAATGGCTCGAGGGCTTCGACAAGCAGCGTGAAGAGTGGGAAGGCCGCTACGCCGAGGCCGAGCGTCGCCACAAGATGCACACCGCTCAGATGGAGAAGATGGCAGCCGACGCTGCCGCCGAGGCCGCCAACGGCGGTCCCGCCTCGGGCAACTACTCCTCCGAGAGTGGCAGCTCGCAGGCCTCCTCCGGCCCGGCCGAGTCCGCCGGCGGTTCGCTCGCCAGCGACGCGCAGCTCGCGGCTCTGCGGGAGAAGCTCTCCGGCAACGCCTGATTCGGGTAGAGCAGTACCGAAGGCCCTGGTCCACACGGACCGGGGCCTTCGGCCTTTTCCCGGGTCCGGTGGAGTAGTGTCGGCGCCGATCGCTCCGTCCCCTCCTCGGGAAAGGTGCTCCATCGACATGAGTTCTGGTCCCTTCTCCGGCCTCAACCGGCGACAGTTCCTGGCCAAGGCGATGGCCGCCGGCGCCGTGGGAACGCTTGCCTCCTGGGCGAATCCGATCATCGACCGTGCCTTCGCCGCCGACCCCGCCGGGCTGGGCGGGCTCGGCGACATCGAGCACTTCGTGCTGCTCATGCAGGAAAACCGGTCCTTCGACCACTATTTCGGCACCCTGTCGGGGGTGCGGGGATTCGGTGAGGCCTCGGCGTCGTGGCGCCAGTACGGCTGGTCGCCCGGAATCGGGCCCACCGCAGACGGTTTCGTCGAACCGTTCCGGCTCGACACCACCCGTGGCGCTACCCTCGACGGCGAATGCATCAACGACCCCGACCACACCTGGCCGGGCATGCACCAGGCGTTCAACCACGGCCGCAACGACGGCTGGATGCCGATGTCGGTGGCTTCGGTCGGCCCGGCCAACGCCCCCGCGGCGATGGGTTACTACCTGCCCGAAGACATTCCGATCCACACCGAGCTGGCGCAGGCGTTCACCCTCTGCGACAACTACCACTGCTCGGTGCTCGGCCCGACCGACCCCAACCGGCTGTACTGGGTCAGCGCCACCATCGATCCCGACGGGCTGGCCGGTGGCCCGCTGGTGGAGACGCCGACGCTGATCCCCAAGAACGTCTACAGCTGGCGCACCTACCCGGAGAACCTGTCCGAGGCGGGCGTGAGCTGGAAGATCTACAGCAACCGCGATGTCGGGCCGGCCTCGTCGATGATCTTGGACGGCATGATGGGCTGCTTCACCCAGGCCGCCGACCCGAACTCCGAGCCGGCCCGGCGTGGCATCGCGCCGGTGTACCCCAACGACTTCCAGGCCGACGTCGCCGATAACACCCTGCCCGCGGTGTCGTGGGTGGTGCCCTCGGTGCTGCACTGTGAGCACCCGGCCCTGCCCGCCGCGTTCGGCGCGCTCGGGATCGTGCAGCTGCTCGACATCCTGACGTCGAATCCGGCGGTGTGGGAGAAGACCGCGCTGATCATCAGCTACGACGAGAACGGCGGCTTCTTCGATCACGTCGTCCCGCCGACGCCGCCCCCGGGCACGGCCGGGGAGTTCCTGACCGTGCCGCTGGACCGGGTGCCCGCCGCCGGGGGTATCGCCGGGCCGATCGGCCTCGGTTACCGAGTGCCGTGCCTGGTGGTCTCGCCCTACAGCCGCGGCGGGCTGGTCGCGTCGCAGACCTTCGACCACACCTCGCAACTGCGGCTGCTGGAAACCCGGTTCGGGGTCGACGTGCCGAACCTGACCGCGTGGCGGCGCGGCGTCACCGGGGACATGACCTCGACCTTCGACTTCGCGGCCGCGCCGAACGCGACGAAGCCGGTGCTGCCCGACCCGCGGCCCAAGGCGGACGCGGCGGTCGCGCAGTGCGGGCCGAACATCGCGGCGGGCACCCTCGGTCAGGGCGCGCCCTATCCGGTGCCGCCGAACGCGATGCCGACCCAGCAGCCGGGCAGCAGGCGTGCGCCGAGCGGACTGGTCGGAGTGTGACACGGCGCGGGCCCGGCGATGATCGCCGGGCCCGGTGCGCGCTGTCGCGGGAGAGTCAGCTCGCGGCGGCGGGGACCCAGTAGCCGGCGGCGGCGGCCATGCTGGGCCGTTTGCGCATCGCGGCGAAGCTGTGCCGGGCGGGGGAGATCAGGGCGGTGAACCAGGATCGGCGGTATTCGGCGAGAGTCGCTGCGACAGCGGGGTGTTCGATGCAATGCACACCGCCGGGCATTCCCAGGCGGTGGCGAGCCGTCCGGTGGTCTGTGGTGCCCATGATCATCCTTCGGTAGCTGGAGCTGGCCTTCTCGCCAGCGCGAACATTAATCCACGCGACTCGCCCGACCTCGGATTTGCGCCGGTCGGCGCCTGGGCGTGTCGGAAAGAATCCGAGGGCGCAGACCGCACGGCGCGGCGTCTGCGAGACTGGGCCCCATGTTGCGGATCGGCCTCACCGGAGGCATGGGAGCGGGTAAATCCACAGTGGCGCGGACCCTGGTCGAGTGCGGGGCGGTGCTGATCGACTCCGACGCGATCGCCCGCGAGGTCGTCGCGCCCGGCACACCGGGCCTGGCCGCGCTGGTCGAGGCGTTCGGATCGGGCATTCTCGCCGCCGACGGCAGTCTCGACCGGCCCGCGCTGGCCGCGGTCGCCTTCGCCGACGACGAGTCCCGGGGCAAACTCAACGCGATCACGCATCCGCTGGTCGGCGCGCGCACCGCCGAGCTGATCGGCGCGGCGCCGGAGCAGGCCATCGTCGTGCAGGACATTCCGCTGCTCGTCGAGAACGGGCTGGCCCCGCTCATGCAGCTGGTCCTGGTGGTCGGTGCCGAGATCGAGACCCGGCTGCGCAGGCTGGTGGAGCAGCGCGGGGTGGCCGAGGCCGACGCGCGCACCCGGATCGCCGCGCAGGCCACCGACGAGCAGCGGCACGCGGTCGCCGACGTGTGGCTGGACAACAACGGCGCCCCCGAGATCGTCGAGGCCCAGGTGCGCGCGCTGTGGACCGAGCGACTGGTGCCGTTCGAACGCAATCAGCGCGAGGGCGTCCGCGCCGGCGCCCCCTACCGGCTGGTGCCCGCCGATCCGGACTGGGCCGCCCAGGCCCGCCGGATCATCGCCCGGCTGCACCTGGCGTGTGGCGCGTCGGCGGTGCGGATCGACCACATCGGCTCGACCGCGGTGCACGGTCTGCCCGCCAAGGACATCATCGACATCCAGGTGACGGTGGCCGACCTGGCCACCGCCGAGTCGCTGGCCGACGCGCTGGCCGGGGCCGGGTTCCCACTCGCGCCGTCGGTCACCCACGACAACCCGAAGCCCACCCCCGGCGACCCCGATGGCACCGACCTGGCTCGCTGGGGCAAGCGCCTGCACGGCAATGCCGATCCGGCCCGTCCGGCGAATATCCATCTGCGCGTGCAGGATTCGCCCGGCCAGCGGTTCGCGCTCGCGTTGCGGGACTGGCTGCGCCAGGAGGAGGACGCGCGTGCGGCGTATCTGGTGATCAAGCGCGAGGCCGAGCAGGCGGCGGCGGGCAAGACCGGGGAGGCGGCGGCGCAGGCGTACTACGCGGTGAAGGAACCGTGGTTCGACGCGGTCTATCCGGTGGTCACCGAGTGGGCTGGGGCGCGCGTCTGACCCGAGACCAATCTGTTAAACATCAATGTTTCAAAAAGAGGCCGAACGGCGTCGCGCGCTGGGTACATTGTGCCGAGTCACCAGCCGGTGACTCGGTTCACAGGGAAGTTGTAGCGCGTATGACAACACATCACCGTCAGTTCGGCCGTGCGGGCTTCGGCATCACCGCACTCGGCGCCGTCGCCGCCAGCGTCGTGCTGGCCGCACCGCAGGCCTCGGCGTGGGTCGGCAACCTCACCGTGGCTGGGTCCGACCACAAGGTCGGATGCAGCTACAAGCTGACCGCCAGCGTCGAGGTCGATCGGCTGACCTCGGTGAAGTTCACCGACAACGGCGTCGACATCCCGGGCAGCCCGGTGTCGCCGTCGCTGCTCTCGGGCACGGTGAGCATCACCTGGAAGCCCACCACGGCGGGACAGCACAAGCTCGAGGCGCGGCAGCTGCTGATCAGCGACTCGATCACCGTCACCGTGGGCGAGGCGGCCGCGACCGGCAGCGCGGGCTGCGGCGGCGGCCTGGCGGATCTGTTCCCGAGCCTGTCGGCCGGCTGATCCTCCCCGAGCGGAAACCGCCCCGACCTCACTACCGGAGGTCGGGGCGGTTTCGTCGTTTCAGCGCCAGGTCAGGGTCATGCCACGGGTGGCCAGCCAGGCCTCGAGCGAGTGCCCGTGCGCGGCCATCCCGTCGATCGCGGCGGTCGCGTGCTCGATCGCGGCCTGGCAGTCCGCCGCGTCGAGCAGGCCGTCGGCGTGCGCGGCCAGCAGCTCGTCGATATCGACCAGCTCGACCTCGCGGCCCGTGCGCACCAGCAGATCCAGGTAGTGATCGACCGACTTCCACAGCGTGGCCGACTCGCGGGTGAACGCCCCGACATCGACGTAGACGTCCTGCCAGCGCTCCACTCCCGGATTGTGGTGGAACTTCGTCGCCCGCAGTGAGAGCTCGGGCAGCACCCACGATTCCAGGTAGTGGAAATTCGGATGGTCGGAGTGCCTGCCCATGTACAGGCCCCACGGTTGCTCCCGGTAGACCTCCACCGGCCGGACGAACCCCTTCGGATCGGTGTTCGTCCGCGCCGCGACGTCGAAGTACTCGATCTTGGGCGGATGCACGTGCACGGTGGAAGCCTGCGTCATGACCGGAAAATCTACCGGTGGCCGGCCGGGCCCGCTCACATCCAGGTCAGGGTGATCTCCCGCGAGCGCAACCACTGCTCGACATCGTGGTCGTTGGCGGCGAGGCCGTCCAGGACGGCCGCGGCCCGGGCGAAGGCGCGATCGGCCTGGGCGGTGTCGACGTGACCCGCGGCGTGGGCGGCCAGCAGCTCGCCCGCACCGCGCAGGGTCGCCGACCGGCCGCGGCGGACCGCGATGTCGAGGAAGTAGTCGGTGGCCTGCCAGCGTTTGGGCCCGACCTGGACGAACTCGACGATGTCGAGGACGTAGTCGTGACTGCGGTGGTGGCCGGGGCGATCGTGCTCGATGGTGGCGCGCACGGCGGGTCCGGGCAGCAGCCAGGACTCCTCGTAGCGGCCGCGCGGCCGGTCGACGGTGCGGGCGAGGTAGACGCCCCACGGCTGCACCTCGTACCGGTCGACGGGCCGGATGTAGCCCTTGGCGTCGGTGCTGGTGAGTTCTGCCACGTCGAAGTACTCGACGCGGGGGCGGCCCGGCGGCGGCGCGGTGGGGGTGGTGACCGGCGGCGGCTGCGGGCCGCGGATCTCCCGTGCGAAGTATCCCGCGAATCCGGTGACCGCCGGAGCCGCGACGAGCAGAGGAAGCAGTGCGCTCATGGCCTTGTCCTTCACCACGTGCCGATGATCAACTCAGGGTACGCCCGGATGTGCGTCACGCGCCGTGTCTGCTGGACCACATCGCTGTGAATATCCTTGGGACATGGGATTTTTCGGACATCGCTGCCGAATGCTCCGAAGTTGCGGTGGCGCGGCTGGATGATCGCGGGCACGGGTCGGACCAGGCGATGTGCTCGCGCGCCTGGGGTCGCCACGATGCTGCGGGCCGCGCGCGGCCCGGCGTCCGCGCAGGTGAGCGGCTTCGCCGCTGAGCAGAAGTTCATCCGAACGACACCGGGCCCACGAGCGGTGCCTCGGCGTGGCGCACGCGTGTCGCCGGATCGGCGCCGGTGTGCGTGCTGTCCGCGCGACTTGTCGGTGGTCGGGCCTAACCTGGTGGGCATGGCATTCGCAACCGAGATCCCGACGGAAGGGTACGAGGAGCGGGGGCACCCGCTGGCTCATTCCGAGCACCGCCCTGTCGGCACCATCGAGCGTGCGGGCGGGCAGTTCGAGGTGGTCAGCGAGCACAAGCCCGCCGGTGACCAACCCGCCGCCATCGCCGAGCTGGAACGGCGGATCACCGCGGGGGAGAAGGACGTCGTCCTGCTCGGTGCCACCGGCACCGGCAAGTCGGCGACCACCGCGTGGCTGATCGAGAAGCTGCAGCGGCCCACGCTGGTGATGGCGCCCAACAAGACCCTCGCCGCCCAGCTGGCCAACGAGCTGCGGGAGATGTTGCCGCACAACGCGGTCGAGTATTTCGTCTCCTACTACGACTACTACCAGCCCGAGGCGTACATCGCCCAGACCGATACCTACATCGAGAAGGACAGCTCGATCAACGACGACGTCGAGCGCCTGCGACACTCGGCGACCTCGAGCCTGCTCTCGCGCCGTGACGTCGTCGTGGTCGCCTCGGTGTCGTGCATCTACGGCCTCGGCACCCCGCAGTCGTACCTGGACCGCTCCGTGCAGCTCGATGTCGGCGGCGAGATCGACCGTGACGCGCTGCTGCGCCTGCTCGTCGACGTGCAGTACACCCGCAACGATATGGCGTTCACCCGCGGCTCGTTCCGGGTGCGCGGTGACACCGTCGAGATCATCCCGTCCTACGAGGAGCTGGCGGTCCGCATCGAGTTCTTCGGTGACGAGATCGAGGCGCTGTACTACCTGCACCCGCTCACCGGTGACGTCGTCCGCCAGGTCGACTCGCTGCGCATCTTCCCCGCCACCCACTACGTCGCGGGTCCGGAGCGGATGGAGCGCGCGGTCGCCGACATCGAGGCCGAACTGGCCGCGCGGCTGGCCGAATTGGAGAAGCAGGGCAAGCTGCTCGAGGCGCAGCGGTTGCGCATGCGCACCGAATACGACCTCGAGATGATCCGCCAGGTCGGGTTCTGCTCCGGCATCGAGAACTACTCGCGCCACATCGACGGCCGTCCGGCCGGGTCGGCGCCGGCCACCCTGCTGGACTACTTCCCCGACGACTTCCTGCTCGTCATCGACGAGTCGCATGTCACCGTGCCGCAGATCGGCGGCATGTTCGAGGGTGACATGTCGCGCAAGCGCAACCTGGTCGAGTTCGGTTTCCGGTTGCCGTCGGCGGTCGACAACCGCCCGCTGACCTGGGAGGAGTTCGCCGATCGGATCGGTCAGGCGGTCTATCTGTCGGCGACACCGGGCCCGTACGAGCTGGGCCAGGTGGGTGGCGAGGTCGTCGAGCAGGTCATCCGCCCGACCGGCCTGGTCGACCCGCAGGTGGTGGTGAAGCCGACCAAGGGCCAGATCGACGATCTGGTGCACGAGATCCGCCAGCGCACCGAGCGCGACGAGCGCGTGCTGGTCACCACCCTCACCAAGAAGATGGCCGAGGACCTCACCGACTACCTGCTCGGCCTCGGCGTGCGGGTGCGCTACCTGCACTCCGAGATCGATACCCTGCGCCGGGTGGAGCTGCTGCGCCAGCTGCGGCTGGGCGAGTACGACGTGCTGGTCGGCATCAACCTGCTGCGCGAGGGCCTCGACCTGCCCGAGGTGTCGCTGGTGGCGATTCTGGACGCCGACAAGGAAGGCTTCCTGCGGTCGAGCACCAGCCTCATCCAGACCATCGGCCGCGCGGCGCGCAACGTCTCCGGTGAAGTGCACATGTACGCGGACAAGATCACCGATTCGATGCGGCACGCGATCGACGAGACCGATCGCCGCCGCGCCAAGCAGGTCGCCTACAACGAGGCCAACGGCATCGACCCGCAGCCGCTGCGCAAGAAGATCGCCGACATCCTGGATCAGGTGTACCTGGAGGCCGACGACGAGGTCGCCGTCGGCGGATCGGGCCGCAATGTCAGCCGCGGCAGGCGCGCCCAGGGCGAGCCCGGCCGGGCCGTCAGCGCGGGCATCTACGCCGAACGCGACGTGAAGTCCATGCCGCGCGCCGAGCTGGCCGACCTGGTCGCCTCCCTCACCGACCAGATGATGAACGCCGCCCGCGAACTGCAATTCGAGCTCGCGGGCCGCCTGCGCGACGAGATCGCCGACCTGAAGAAGGAACTACGCGGCATGGACGCCGCGGGCCTGAGCTGATCATGCCCACCGCGCCACCCCGGCGACGCCGACCGCTAACTCGATTCCGCCATCCAGGCGGCGATGCGGCGGTCGGCTTCCTCCCGCGTCATCTCCTCGATGCGGGTGATCACCGCCCACCGGTGGCCGAACGGGTCGATGACCACGCCGAACCGCTCGCCGTTGACGAAGGTCTGCGGCTGTTCGGCGGTGCGGGCACCGTGGGCGACCGCGCGGGCGATCACGGCATCGACATCGGGGCAGTAGTGCACGATCGAGGTGTGCACCCAGTCCTCGGGTGCGCGAACGTTGTTGTCGGGCATGGGCATACCCAGTTGCAGCGTGGAATCGCCGATCAGCAGTTCGGCGTGCGCGGGCTGCCCGTCGGGCAGATCGGCCCGGCTGAGCACCTTCGCGCCGAAGACCTCGGTGTAGAAGGCGATGGCGGCGTTGCCGTCGGGCACGGCCAGGAAACAGGTGATGGAGTGGTAGCCCTCCGGAACGGGCGCAACGGGATCGGTCATGTCTTCGATCCTGGTCGGCCGGTGGCCGCCGATCTTGTAAGAAGGCGACAGATCCGATGACGCGGCCGGATCCCGCCGATATGAAGGGCATTCTGCATCCGGGGGAGCAGGCCAGGCATCGATCGCTGGACCGGCTGGCGGTCGGGCCCGCGCTGGCCGGGTTCGCCGACCGGTACTGGATCGTGCGCTGGGATCTGCGGGGTAAGCCCGCGTATCGCGCCGAGGTGCTGTCGTTCCCGTGCGTGAACGTCACCTTCGAGCGCAGCACCACGCGCACGGGCGGCTTCGTCAACGGGGTGAGTACCAGCAAATACGTGCGCGAACTCGACGGCGAGGGGGAGACCTTCGGCCTCAGGTTCCGGCCCGGTGGGTTCGGTGCCTTCACCGGCATGGATGTCGGTGCGCTGCGTGATGATTCGGCCCCCCTGGCCGAGGTGTTGCCCGCCGCGGCGGGACTGGCCGACCTCGTGCTGGTGGAGTCCTCCGACGCGGCGCGGGTGGCGATCGTCGAGGACTTCTTCGCCGGGCGGGGTCGCGCCGACGACCCGCACTACGCGCTGGTGTCGCGGATCGTCGCCGCGATGGCGGCCGATCCCACGCTCACCCGGGTCGACCAGGTGACCGATCGCTTCGCGGTCCCCATCCGGACGTTGCAGCGGCTGTTCCGCCGGTATGTCGGGGCCGGGCCGAAATGGGTGCTGTGCCGATTCCGGTTGCAGGACGCCGCGGATCTGCTCGCGCGCGGCGACAGACCCGATCTGGCGAGTCTGGCCGCCGACCTCGGCTATTTCGATCAGGCCCATTTCAGTAGGGAATTCACCGCCGAGATCGGGATGTCACCGTGGGAATACGCGCGTAAAGCGCAGGCGAGTGCGGTACCCACGCTGGGCTGACGCGCTGTCGAGACCCCAGAAATCGGGTATCTGAAATATTGTCGTTTCGGCGGGGAACGGCGGTGTCCGTGGATAGTCTCAGCGCATTCGCAGCGGTCGCTGCTGCGGGAGAGTGAGGACATCGACGGTGACAACATCTTTCCGCCCGAGCACCCGGCTGGGTCTGGCCGGCTCCGGTCTCGCCACGGTCCTGGCGACGGCCGCGCTGGTCGCGCCGTTCGCGCACGCCGACTCGACCCAGCGCGTCGCGGTCGAGGGCTCCGATCAGCAAGCCGGCTGCTCGTACACGGTCACCGCGGTCAACGTCGTCGGCTACAGCAGTGGCGACTCCGGTGCCGACGTGACGTTCTACGACAACGGCGCGGTGATCGGCACCGTGGAGGTGCCCGCCATCGGCACCACCGCCACGTCCTGGCGGCCCGCCACCGCCGGGCAGCACGAACTGACCGCGAAAGTCGTCGGCATCAGCACTCGGTGGATCGTGCCGGCCACGGTGACCGTCGCGCCCTCGACCGGTACCGGAAGCGCCGCCTGCGGACTGCCCAGTTTTTCCGGCTGATGTGAGCAAAGTCCCAGCCGCGCAGGCGCGTTGATTGTGTTGTGATAGGCCACAGTTTCCGCGAGTCGCGGTCTGGTTGTCGCAGGTGAATCTTCGCGACTGTCGCGAAGAGCACCGGCAGGGTGCCGACCGGCGTCAACACTCCCGATGTGATCTGTTGCGATTTGTCGATAAATCGGCCTGTTTTGGCGTTAGGGTCGACCCAATTGCCGCGCTGACGCTCGATTCCCGGGTTTGATCGGTGCTGGCACCGACCAAGTTGGAGGAGAGATGACCGCCTACCGGACCATTGTCGTCGGTACTGATGGCTCGGATTCGTCGTACGTCGCCGTGGAGAAGGCCGCAGCGCTCGCCGGCGACGCGGACGCGACTCTCGTGCTGGCCTGTGCCTACTTCCCGACCGACGATCGCGACGTCGCCGCCGCGGCCGACGTGCTCAAGGACGAGGCCTACCAGGTGCGTGGCTCGGCGCCGACCAACGAGATCCTGCACGTAGCCCGGGAGAAGGCGGTGGCCGCCGGGGCGAAGAACATCGTCGAGCGCGCCATCGTCGGCGAGCCGGTCGATTCGCTGCTCGACCTGGTCAACGAGACCAAGGCCGATCTGCTGGTCGTCGGCAACCGGGGCCTGAACACCCTGACCGGCCGCCTGCTGGGCTCGGTGCCCTCGGATGTGGCCCGCAAGTCGCGCTCGGACGTGCTGATCGTGCACACCGTTCGCTGATTTCGTTCGATCACGACCTCGAGGGCGCTGCTTCGGCAGCGCCCTCGAGTGCTTTCCGGCGGAGCGGTCAGCGTTCGACCGGCTCCTGCCTTGTGCCGCCACGCAATCCAATCGACACGATGTCGGACGGTTCGTCGAGTTCGATCCGGTGCCAGCGGTGCCGCGGCACCAGGAACGCGGTGCCGGCCGTCAGCCGCACGGCGGTCTCCGGTGCGCCCGGCGACTCGGGGCGCAGATACAGGCGCAGCGCGCCGCGCAGGCAGCACACCGCCTCGTCGCCGGCGGGATGCATCTCCCAGTGATCGGCGTGGACGTCGGCATCGGAGTCGACGTGGAAGGCGGCCAGCTGCCAGCCGCCGTCGTCGGCGGCCATGCGGCGCTCGCCGGCTTCGACGGTGCCGTCGGGCCGCAATCGCAGGGCGCGGTCGAACAGGTCGATGGGGGACATCGGCTTTCCTTTCACTGTGCTGCCGCGGGAAGGTCCTCGCGGACAGTGGTTTTCGTGCGGTCGGGGCCGGGGAGAACGAGGACGGCGATCGCCGCGGCCGCGACGAAGAGCAGGGCGGCGATCCCGAGCGCGAAGGCGTAGCCGCTGCTGAGGGCCGCCGCGTCGGTGCCCGCGCCGGACCTGGCGGCGGCGAAGGTAGCCAGCGCCGCGACGCCGACGCTGCCACCGAGTTGGCGGGCGCTGTTGAACACCCCGGAGGCCATCCCGGCATCGCCCGGCGCGACGGCGGTGACGGCGGCCGCGGCGACCGGGGCCAGGCACAGGCCGAGTCCGAAACCGCCCACGATCGAGGGGCCGAGCACGTCGGCGAGGAAACTGCCGTCGGGACTGATCGCGGCGAACCAGCCGATCCCGGTGGCGGTCAGCAGCGCGCCGCCGATCAGTAGCGGGCGCGGCGATCGGTGGGCGCCGACCCGGGTCGCGACCAGCGTGCCGACGATGACACACAGCGAGAACGGGACGAAGGCCGCGCCGGTGGCGCCCGCGCTCATCCGCAGGACACGCTGCATGTACAGCGACACGAGGTAGAACGCCGAGAACTGGCCCGCGGCGGCGCACAGGACGAACAGGTTGCCGCCGAGTACCCAGCGGTTGCGCAGCAGTCCGAACCGGAGCAGTGGGTGGCGAACCTGCCTTTCCGTGAGGGCGAAGCCGATCAGCAGGGCCGCGGCCACCGCCAGTGTCGCGCCGGTGTCGGCCGAGATCCACCCGTGCCGATCGGTGCGGACGATGCCGGTGATGAGCACGCCGACGCCGCCGGTGGCCAGCGCGGCGCCGAGGAGGTCGAGTCGGCCTGCGCCGGTCGACGGCCGGTCGGCGGGCACACCCGCGGCGGTGGCCAGCAGCGCGACCGCGACGATCGGCAGATTGATCAGCATCACCCAGCGCCAGTCGGCGTACTCGGTGAGCACGCCGCCGACGAGGACGCCCAGCGCTCCGCCCGCCGCGTTCACCCCGCCCCACACGCCCAGCGCGCGGACGCGG
>NZ_JBCGFB010000120.1:0-18556 GCF_038752175.1 Nocardia sp. No.11
CGGTCCGCTTCCTGATGGCCGTCGGCGACCTGTTCATCGGCTGGCGCCTGCTGGTCAACGCCGAGGTCGCCCTGGCGGCCCTCGACGGCGGGACCGGGGAGCGGGACTTCTACGACGGCAAGGTGGCCGTGGCCGCGTTCTTCGCGCGCGAGGTCCTGCCCCGGTTGACCGCCGATCGCGCGGTCATCGCGGGGCTGACCGACGACGCCATGGCCGTCGCCGAAGCCGCGTTCTGACCCGAGTCGGCCCGCGGCGAGACCTCGCGTCTCGCCGCGGCGCCGACCCCGCGGCGGGTTTCTCCGGAACCGCCGACCGATCGTCGGTAGCTTGGTGCCGACAGCACAGGGGCTACCGGCCGAGGCGGGCGCCCCGGAGAGGACGACCGTGCGCTCGACCTTGATCTCCCGCCGGGATCTGGACTTCCTGCTCTACGAATGGCTGCGCGTGGAGGACCTGACCAGGGCAGCGCGGTTCGCCGAACATTCCAAGCAGACCTTCGACGGTTTCCTGGAGCTGTGCGAGGACATCGCGACGCGCTACTTCGCCCCGCACAACAAGCGCAACGACAGCCACGAACCCACCTTCGACGGCACGACCGTCACCATGATCCCCGAGGTGGGCGTCGCGGTCGAGGCGTTCACCAAGGCCGATCTCATCGGCGCGAGCATGGACGAGGCCCTGGGCGGGCTGCAACTGCCCGCGACCGTGCAGGCCGCGGGCATGAGCTGGTTCCAGGCCGCCAATGTCGGCACCACCGCCTACGTGTTCCTGACCATCGGCAACGCGAATCTGATCGCGGCGCACGGCAGCGCCGAGCAGATCGACCGGTTCGTCCGCCCGATGATCGAGGGAACGGCCACCGGCACCATGTGCCTGTCCGAGCCGCAGGCGGGCAGTTCGCTGGCCGACATCGTCACCCGCGCCGAACCGCGGGACGACGGCACCTACCGACTGTTCGGGTCGAAGATGTGGATCTCCGGCGGCGATCACGAACTGACCGAGAACATCGTGCACCTGGTGCTGGCGAAGATCCCCGGCGGGCCCGCGGGCACCAAGGGCATCTCGCTGTTCATCGTGCCGAAGTTCCTCGTCGACGAGGACGGCTCGCGCGGCGAGCGCAACGACGTCGTGCTGGCCGGGCTCAACCACAAGATGGGCTACCGGGGCACCACCAACACCGCGCTCAACTTCGGCGAAGGCCGCCACACCCCCGGCGGAGCGCCCGGCGCCGTCGGCTACCTCGTCGGCGAACCGCACCGCGGCCTGTCCTACATGTTCACGATGATGAACGAGGCCCGCCTCGGCGTCGGTCTGGGCGCCACCGCGCTCGGCTACACCGGCTACCTCAAGTCCGTCGGGTACGCGCGCACCCGCCACCAGGGTCGCGCCCTCACCAGCAGGGACCCGGCCAGCACGCAGATCCCGATCATCGAACACCCCGACGTGAAGCGAATGCTGTTGGCGCAGAAGGCCTACAGCGAGGGCGCGCTGGCGCTGCTGCTGTACTGCAACCGGCTAGTCGACCTGGAGCGCACCACCACCGACCCCGATGCCGCCCGCGCGCACACCCGGCTGCTGGAAATCCTCACCGGGGTGGCCAAGAGCTGGCCCTCGCAGTGGTGCCTGGAAGCCAACAATCTGGCGATCCAGGTCCACGGCGGCTACGGCTACACCCGCGAGTACGACGTCGAACAGCACTACCGCGACAACCGGCTCAACCCCATCCACGAGGGTACCCACGGCATCCAGGGCCTGGACCTGCTCGGCCGCAAGGTGATCCAGCACGACGGCGCCGCCCTGCTGCTGCTCAGCGAACACATCGCGGCGACCGTGACCGCGGCCCGCGAAGCGGGCGGACAGCCCGCCGAGCACGCCGAACGACTCGACGCCGCGTGGCAGCGACTGCTCGCCGTCACCGCGGCCATGTTCGCCGCGGGCGACCCGGCGGCGGCCATGGCCAACGCCGCCGTCTACCTGGAGGCGTTCGGCCACCTCGTGGTCGCCTGGATCTGGCTCGAGCAAGAGCTGGCGACCGTCGGCAAGGACGGCGACTTCTACAACGGCAAGCGCGCGGCGGCCCGCTACTACTTCCGCTACGAACTGCCCAAGACCGCACCGCAATTGGATCTGCTCGCCGCGTTGGACCGCACCACCCTGGAGACCGACGACACCTGGTTCTGACCGCAGGTCACCCACGTAGGCGCAGGACCGCGAGGACCCGGCGGTGGTGGGTGTCGGAGGGCGGCAGGTCGAGTTTGGTGAAGATGTTGCCGATGTGCTTCTCGACCGCGCGTTCGGTGACGGTGAGGGCGGCGGCGATCGCGTTGTTGGTCAGGCCCTGGGCCATCAGTTCCAGGACCTCGCGCTCGCGCGGCGTGAGGCGGGTCAGGGCGTCCTGCTGCCGGGACGCGCCCATCAGCTGCTTGACCACCTCCGGGTCGAGGGCGGTGCCGCCGGTCGCGACCCGATGCAACGCGTCGACGAAATCGGCGACATCGGCGACCCGGTCCTTGAGCAGGTAGCCGACACCGCCCGCACCCGCGGCGAGAAGTTCGGTGGCGTAGCGGGTTTCGATCCACTGCGAGAAGACCAGTACACCGGTGCCCGGGTACGCCCGGCGCAGCTCGATCGCGGCCAGCAGGCCCTCGTCGGTGAACGTGGGTGGCATCCGCACGTCCACCACCGCGACGTCGGGCCGCTGGGCGCCGACCACCTCACTCAGGGAGGTGGCGTCGCCGACCATCGCGACCACGTCGTGGCCGCGCTCGGTCAGCAGCCCGGCCAGGCCGTCGCGCAGGATGGCGCTGTCCTCGGCGATCACCACCCGCAAGGGTCCGGGCGCGCTCACCGGGGACCCGCCATCGGCAACACCATGGTGACCACCGTAGGCCCACCGGCCGGACTGTCGACGCTCAGTGTGCCGTCGACAGCATGGGCGCGGGCGGCGAGACCGGCCAGCCCGCTGCCGCCCGCAGCGTCGACACCGGACGCGAGCGCGCCGCCGATTCCGTTGTCACGCACGGTGATCGCCAAGGCGCGCAGACTGTCGGGCAACACCGTGACGGTGGCCGCCGTCGCCCGCGCGTGTTTGACGACATTGGTGAGCAGTTCGGCGACCGAGAAGTAGGCGATCGCCTCGATCGCGGGGCTCGGTCGGCGCGGCAGCTGCACGCGCAGTTCCACCGGCACCGCGCACCGGGCCGTGAGTGTCTCCAGGGCGGGGCCGAGGCCGAGTTCGAGCGCGGGCGGGTGGATGCCACGGACCAGTTCCCGCAGCTCGGTCAGCGCTTCCTTGGCGCCGGCACGCGCCTCGGCGATGAGGTCGCCGGGATCGCCGCCGGTGGCCAGGCGTTCCTCGGCCCGGCCGAGCGCCATCGCGATGGTGACCAGCCGCGCCTGGGTGCCGTCGTGCAGGTCGCGCTCGACCCGGCGCAGTGTCGCGGCGGCATCGTCGACCGCGGCCCGTCGGCTGGCGCGCAGCTCGGCCAGCTGCCGGTCCCGCGGTGTCGCCGCCAGCAGGTGGGTGATCAGCATCCCGTGCACCCAGCAGACGCCGCGGATCAGCCACGGCAGCGTGAAACACAGGGCGACGCCGATACCGGCCATGGCCAGTGACCGGGGCCAGGTGTCGATATAGAACGAACCGAACTGCGCGAGGCTGTGTCGCTCCACGCCGCTCTCGTCCACCTGGACCGGGTCGAACAGGACCCAGGGAATCGGCGAGATCGCCGTGAAGACGACCATCGCGGTCACGACGAGCACGACGTAGCCGACCACGACGCCCAGCACCGCCTGGGCGAGCAGGAACAGCGTCGCGCGCCAGCTCACCCGATCGGTGAACGCGCTCCTGAGGAATCCGAGCAGGCCCGGTGCGCGGACGAAATCCGGGGGCGCCTCGACCCGGACGCCGAGCAGTCCTCGCCCGAGCGAGCGGTAGATCCGCCCCCACACCCGGCCACCGAGCAGGATCAGTGCCAACAGCGGGATGCCGACGAGCAGGATCGACGCGTACAGCCCGCCACCGAACCCGAAGAACAGATAGCACACGACCACGCAGCCGAGCACGAACGACAAGACGAGGTAGCCGAACTCCTTCCAGGTCCGCGGCTGGAAGGGTGCCCGTGCCACGGTGGCGAGGACGCCGCGACGGTGGGCCGGGTCCGCGGGTGGTCCGGGATCGATCACCTCGGTCTGCGCACCGGGACCAGGGATGATCAGGGTCGGCTCGGCTGGAGTGTGGGTCATGACTCCCATGGTTGTCGTGGCGGACCGGGATCTCGATGGAGCTGCCCACCGGTTTGCCGGTGTAGCCAGCCACACCCTTTCTACCTTGGGCCGCCCGCCACGAACCACCCGCGGAAGTGTCGGCGGCGCGCCTGTTCACGAGTCGGCCCGCACGAACGATGATCACCGCATGAGCACCCTGTGGTTCGTCGTCGTTCTGGTCGCCGGGATTCTCGCGGCACTCGCGATCGTCTCGATCCCGATCATCGTCTGGTTGCGGCGGCGCGGCACGCGCGTCACCGAGGAGCTGACCCGCGACCTGCGCCACGACGTGCTCGTGCGCGGACCGGAGCAGGCCCTCTATCGGGGCGCGTCCGCGCCGGGGTTCCCGGCGGCGAAAGGCAACGGCGTCGTCGCGCTCACCGCCACCGAGCTGCATTTCAGGCCGTACCTCGGGTCGTCGTTCGCCGTGCCGGTGGCCGAGATCGTGTCCGCGCACGAAGCGAAGGTCTTCCGGGGAGCGGTGACCGGCGGCCGCACCCACCTGGTCGTCGACACCAGGGCGGGCGAAGTCGGCTTCTTCGTCGCGGACAACGCCGCCTGGCTCCACGCGATCGAGCAGGTCACCGGGCGATAGCTCCCGCGCCGCCCCGGAGCCCGCACACCGATATGGCATCATGAACTAGAACGCGTTCTAGAATGTCGAGGAGGTCTTCGTGGGATCCGCGCGATCAGTACGGACGGGACCGTTCGTCGTGCCCGCCGTCGACGAGATTCCCGGTGGACGGATGCTCGACCTCCCTGGGCGTGGCCGGACCTACGTCGTGGACATCCCGGGACCGGCCGGCGCACCGGTCCTGATCCTGCTGCACGGCACCGCCTGCACAGCCGTCCTGAACTGGTTTCCGGCGCTGGCGACGCTCAGCGCGCGATATCGCGTGGTGCTGTTCGATCAACGCTGGCACGGACGCGGGATCCAAGCGGCACGGTTCCGCCTCGACGACTGCGCCGACGACGTGGTCGCGGTCGCCGACGCGCTGGGCCTGGATCGCTTTGTCTGCGTGGGCTATTCGCTCGGCGGCATCGTCTCGTTGCTCACCGCCCACCGGCATCCGGACCGGGTCGCGGGGCTGGTGCCCTGCGCGACGCCGTATCGCTTCCAGGAGAAGTGGCGCGAGCGGGCGTTCCATCGCGGTTTCGCCACCGTCGCCGAATCGCTGGGCGACTATCCGTACCGGCGGGCTCGGCGGCTGACACGCGCCCTGCCGGAACTGCCGCCCGCCCTGGTGCCGGGACGTCTGCGGCAGTGGGCGGTGGGCGAATTCCGCAGTACGAGCGGATGGGCCCTGGCGCCGGTCTTGGCCGAGATCGGGACGTTCGACGCCACCGCGTGGCTGTCGGAGCTGCGGGTGCCGACCGCGGTGGTCATCACCACCAAGGACCGGGCGATCCCGGTGTACCGGCAGATCGAACTCGCGGCCGCGATTCCCGGATCGAGTGTGCATCCGGTCGCGGCGGGTCATGCGGCGTGCGCTGTCGCGCCGGACCGGTTCGTGCCGGCGCTGGCCGACGCGTGCCGGGCGGTCACCGCGCGGCGGTAGTCGACAACCCTGTTCGACGCCGGTGGCGAACAGGGCGGACATTCGGAGGGGGCGATCAGCCCCGCGCGCGGGCCGCGGCCAGCAGTTCGTCGATCACGGCGGGCACCGCTTCGGCCAGCGCGTCGACATCGGGAACCAGGTCACGGCAGGCGATGAAGCCGAAATCGAGATCCCCGCAGTTCGACAGCACCGTGACAGTGAGCCCGGCGCCGTGGAAGACCGGGCCGAACGGGTACATGCCGTCGACCCGCACACCGAGGAAGTACAGCGGCATCGGCGGACCGGGCACGTTCGAGACCACCAGGTTGTGCACCACCGGGTGCCGCTCGGCCAGCTTCAGCGACGAGTAGACGCGCGAGGCCAGGCGGAAGGTGTTGGGCGGGGCGTACTTCGACCAGTCCTGGAGGAAGTCGGCGCCGATCAGGTCGTGCTCGGCCTTGGCGTCACGGTTGGCCACGGCCAGCGATTCCAGTCGCTCGACCGGATCGGCGATATCGGTGCCCAGACGGCAGAACAGGGTCGAGACCTTGTTGATCCCCTCGGTGTGCCGGGTGGACTCGTGCACCGACACCGGCACCGAGGCGACCAGGGAGCGATCGGGCAGCTCGCCGTGCTCGGCCAGGTAGCGGCGCAGCACGCCACCGACCACGGTGAGCACGACATCGTTCACCTTCACCCCGAACGCGGCCTTGATCTCCTTGATCGCGCCCAGGTCGGTCTTGGTGAACGAGACCGCTCGCGTCCCGGTGACGGCCTGGTTGAACGGCGTGCGCGGCGCGGAGAACGGCAGCGCCATCCCCGCTTCGTTGTTCCGCCGCCGCTGCGCGAAGCCCGCGACCATGCCGAGGGTCTTGGGAACCATGCCGAGCATCCCGGCCCTGGCGGGAAACCGGACCGCGGCACGCGCGATGAGTTCGAGGTCGCCGGGCACCGGTTCCGGTCGCCACGGTTCGGGTTCCGGGCGGCTCAGTCCCGGCTCCAGATCGCACAGGTGCATCATCATGTTCGTGCCGGTGATGCCGTCGACGGCCGAATGATGGTACTTGCACACGACCGCCACCTTGCCGTCGTCGAGCCCCTCGACGACCGACATCTCCCACAGCGGCCGGTTCTGATCCATCGGCCGGCTCGCGATCTCCCCGATCAGCGCGGCCAGACCGGCGTGCCCGCCCGGCTCCGGCAGGTCGACGCGCCGGATGTGGTTGTCGATGTCGAAGTCGGCGTCGTCGACCCACAGCGGGTGGTCGAGGTTGAACGGCACCGGGTGGACCCGGCGGCGCATGTGCGGGATGAGCGGCAATCGCCTGCGGAGTTCGTCGCGGAGGTGGTCGAACGAGTACGGCCCGTCGGCCGGGTCGAGAATCAGCAGGGCGCAAACGTGTAGATGCTGGGTATCGGTCTCCAGATAGAGGAAACTGGCATCCAATCCAGTGAGTCGTTCCATAGCCGAAGCCTACTAGAACACGTTCTACTTTTTCCGCCGCTCGAGGCCGAAATAGACGACGCTCACAGCCCAGGCGGCCACGGGACGCAAGCCGGGTAGTCGACAGGGCGCCGGTGGCAAGCGATTGGCGAGTACGTGATTCATGACTACCTCCTGCCAGTGTGCTCGCCGACATCAGTCGCATTCCGCAAATGTGAAATACCCAAACTTTGCCGTCTGTCGCCCCCCCGTCGACCAGTGAGAACATGCGGAAACCCGGTCTGTCTCCCGCCGGCCGCGCCGGCGCAATACAGTGAGCGCATGCGTGGACGATCCCGAATCCTGCTGCGGTCGGCGGCGACAGTCGCGGCGGCACTGGCGTCGACCGCTGTCCCTGCCGCGGCCGCCGAGCCGTCCGCAGGCCCGACCGGCTGCGCGCAGGTCCGGGTCGTCACCGTTCGTGGCACCCTCGAACCGCAGATCGGCAGCCTGCTCCTCACACCGCTGGGCAGCCGGATCGCCCTGGAGTCCGGCCGCAGCACCACGGTGACCGAACTCGAATACCCGGCCTCGATGGCTCCCGACAGCGCCGTGCGCGGCGTCGAGAACCTGACCGCGCTGCTCAACGCGACCGCCGCCGCCTGCCCGGACCAGCAACTCGTACTGCTCGGCTACTCCCAGGGCGCCCGGGTCATCGGCAACACTCTCAACGCGCGCACCGCGGTGACCGACCAGGCGGCCGCGCGCATCGACGCCATCGCCCTGTTCGGCAACCCACTGTTCAACGGCGGCGAGCCCTACAATCGCGGCAGCTTCGACCCCGCCCTGTCCGGCACCGGCCCCCTTCCCTCGGGTGCACTCGCCGAATTCGCCGACCGGCTGCGCGACTATTGCAACGCGGGCGACCGGGTCTGCCAGGGCGGCAACCCGGCCGCCGGCTTCGGAAACGCCCTGAGCTATGGGCATTTCGCGTACTTCGTCAACGACAACCGCGACCAGGCCGCGGCCTTCGTGCACGACCGGCTCGGCGCGTAGCCTCAGGGGCGATCGACGTCGGCCAGAATGGTCTCGGGCTTGAAGATCACCTTGTAGCGATACCGGCTGACCTCCGCGGACTCGAGCTGTTCGACGAAGTAGCTCACGTTGTCCGAGAGCCCGAGGAAGTGCTTCTTGTACTCGTCGTCACCGGTCTTGCAGGTGACCTCGAGCTGGTTGTTCTCGTCCTTGATCGAGCACTTGCCCTCGATCGACAGCAGGTACTTGTCGGTGATCCCGTTGAAGAACACCACCCGGCGGTCGATCTTGAACTGGTCCGATTCCTTGGACAGGTTCTTCGACACCACATCGGCGTCGCTCGAACACCCGGTCGCGACGACCGCACCCACCGTGAGCGCCAGCACAGCGGTGATGAGTTTCGGCTGCATTTCCTACCCCCTGTATCCCGAGAAGCCCGGACGACGATCCCACGCTCCTTGTTCTCGAAGATAGACGACCGCAACACTTTTCGGCCCCGCTCCGCAGTCGATCGATTCAGCTGATCGCGGACAGGGAAGCGGATGCGCCGAGGTGATCGGCCCGGCCTACCCGGACAGCTACGATGACGACCGGGGTCGGCGACCCGAGGGATGGCCCAGCACTCGTCTAGGAGGCGCTCATGCGTGCGACGGTGGTCAGCAAAGGTGAGTTTCGCGTCGAGGAGCTGCCGACGCCGGAACCCGGACCGGGCCAGATACTCGTCTCGGTGACTCGCTGCGGCATCTGCGGCTCGGACCTGCACGCCCGGGTGCACTGCGACGAGCTCGCCGACCTGGCCGCCGCCACCGGCTACGGCAACTTCATGCGGTCGGACCAGCGGATCGTGCTCGGGCACGAGTTCACCGGCGAGATCGCCGACTACGGGCCGCGCACGCACCGTCGCTGGAAACCGGGCACACCCGTCGTCGCGATGCCGATTCTGCGCAGAGACCGCGAGCCGGAACTCACCGGACTGTCCGCCCACGCGCCCGGCGGGTACGCCGAACAGGTGCTCACGCAGGAATCGGTGACCTTCGAGGTCCCCAACGGGCTCTCCCCCGACCTCGCCGCACTCACCGAGCCGATGGCGGTGGGCTGGCATGCCGTCCGCAAGAGCCGGATCACCCAGGGCCAGACCGCGTTCGTCATCGGGTGCGGGCCGATCGGACTGGCCGTCGTCACCATGCTGAAGGCCGCGGGCGTGCGCACCGTGGTCGCGAGCGACTTCTCGCCGCGCCGCCGGGATCTGGCCCGCGCCTGCGGCGCCGACGTCGTGGTCGACCCGGCCACCGAATCCGCCTGGGAGGCCGCGCCGAAGCCGCCGCGCATCGCCGGTGCCGCGGACATGCTGAACCTGGCCTTCGACGTCATGGAACGCGTGCGCCGCGTCCCGAAGGTCCCGTGGTGGTACCTGTTCCGTGCGGCACACACCCTCGATCGCGGCCCGGCCGGTCCCGTGGTCTTCGAATGCGTCGGGGTGCCCGGCATCATCGACCAGATCCTGACCGCCGCGCCGCCGTCGACCCGCGTCGTGGTCGTGGGAGTGTGCATGCAGCAGGACACCTTCCATCCCGCCAACGCCATCAACAAGGAGATCGAGCTGCGCTTCGTCCTGGGCTACGACCCCGGCGAATTCCGCGACACCCTGCACATGATCGCCGACGGCACCGTCGACCCCCGCCCGCTGATCACCGGCACGGTCGGGCTCGACGGCATCGACGCGGCCTTCGCGGCACTGGGCTCCCCCGAGCACCACGCCAAGATCCTGATCGATCCGCGCAGCGACAAAATTGCGCCCTGAGGCCGGGGCAAGGGTGTCTCTCGTGCGCCACGACGACTGAAACGCAAATAGTTCAAAAGTTCTGCTAAGCAACGGGTTTCGTTGATACCGTCGCGCGACCGGGCCGACATGTCCGGTGCAGCTCGCGAACCGTCCAGGCGGACGATCGTGAGATGCGTTCTCCCGCTTGATGAATCGAGACCGCCATGTCCTCCACCCTGCGCCTGCGCCGCGCGCTCGCCGCGATCGTCCTGGCCGCGCCGATGGCCGCCGCGCTCACCGCCACCGCGCCCGCCCACGCGAGCACCACCACCTGGACAGTCGTCAACCCCAACGGCAACGGCGCGTTCTCGGCGGTATCGGGTCAGCTGACCGTGAAGAACAAGAGCGGCGCGACGGTCTTCACCTGTCCGAGCCTGTCCTCGACCGGCTCGCTGCCCGCCGGCACCCGGACCACCTCCGGGCTGGGCGCCATCAAGAGCACGAATCCGGTCACCTGCACAAGTCCGGACGGGACGTCGTGGCAGGGCATGTTCACCGCGGCCGCGGGGCCGTCCAACTTGACGGCCACCTCCTACTCCGCGGCCACCGGCACCACCTCGATCACCAATGGCGACCAGTTCAACTCGATCAACCTGGTCTTCCGGACCGCCGTCGGCTACTCGTGCGCATTCTGGACCCATCACACCGCGATGACCTACACCAACGCCACGTCCACCCTGAAAGCCACCACCGCCGTCGTCAAGCTGGCCACCGACGACGGCGGCGCCACGCTCTGCCAGGGACTGTTCACCCAGGGGGAGACGATCACCTTCGCCACCGAGTACAAGCTCACCCCGGCGATCAAGATCACCGCCACCGTCAGCTGACCCGCGGTCCGCGCAGCCGGGCGGCCGACGGGCTACCGACCAGGATCGCCCGACGGTGACGCATCGCCGTCACCGCCCGGCTTCGTCTCGCCCGCGCCGATTCTGCGCGGGCGCATCGCCGGCCGAGGGCCGCCGGCAGAGGCATCCGTGCCGGTGCGTTTCCGACGCGAGGCGCCGAGGTCGATGACGTTGCGTTCGTGCTCGGCGGTGCCACCCGCCGGTGCCGCGGGCCGACCCGCGGCGTCGACCGGCCAGGCCCCGGTCTCGCCCTGCAATTCCGCGCGAGTCACCGGGCGGGTGGGCGCCGGGTCGTACACGGTCTCCGGATACCAGGTGCGACGCCGGGAGTCGCCGCTATCCTCGCGACCTCGCCGCGGCCGCCTGGGCAGCCGGACGACGTTCGACGCCCCGCCCTCGGCGGCGCTCGAACCACCGTCGGCGGCCTTCGTCTCTTCCCACTTCCGACGCAGCTGCTCCACCGCGTCGAAACGGCTTCCACCAGGCCCCGACCCGGCTTCCTGGTCCGACATCGAACTAACCGCGAACAGGCGTCGCGACACCCATCGATCCCACAGCGGCCACTCCGAACTTCCTCTCAGGTCTATCCTTCACCTTCACATTCTGCATCAACGCGCCCATGACTCGTCTTCGACCCGTCCGCACCGGGGCTCGGATCACGCGGAAACGGTCGGCCGCCGGTCGGCTAGGTCCGGGTCTTCGGTGTCGTCGGCGGCGTCCTGGCCTCGCTGCGGTACTGGTCCCACCACGAGGCGCTCTCGCTCGGCGCAGCGTTCGGATCCTTCGGCGGCGACGACGGGCTGGGGATGCCGAGGGCCCGCAGCCGCCAGTCGTCCTCCCGGATGGCGGCCACGATGCGCACGGGGACGACGGCGGTGAGCAGCAGGTAGTTACCCACACAGATCATCAGGCAGACCGGCGGAATGGCGACCACCGTCGCGATCCCGAAGGTCCCCAGCTCGATCGGCCCACGGGAGATGGCCACGACGTTTCCGCAGATGCTCGCCAGCACGGCGGCGACGAGCAGCAGCTCATAGACCCGGACCAGACCCGTGGCCTTCTCGTCGCGAATCCCCACGAGCGTGATGAAGGTGCAGGCGACCAGCGCGACGGTGAGACCGGCGACCACCGGCCACAGCCAGGTGAGGTCTTCGGGTATGCCCGCCACCTGGGCGAGCGTGGAGGTGAAGGTGAACGACGCGATCGCCGCGGCGACGACAAGTACTAGCCCTAGGCCCACAAGCAGCTTCGGCACGGTGAACGGAACAGGTCGAGGGAAAGGGTCCGTGTGGTCCATCAGGCTCCATCCTACGGGCTACGGCCACCAAACATGCAGGCCCTCAACAGAGTACGGCCACACACGCACTAGACGCCGTACGGTCACGAGCCCGAGGCGGCCGGGACCCGCCGGTGACCCGAAGACCGGTCCCCCGGCACGGACAAGGGAGCATGCTGGGGCATGTCGCACGACCTCACGCCCGACGCAACGCCGACCCCGCGAGCTTTCGATCATCCGGACTCCGCTCACCTGCTACGCGACTACGCCGTCGAGCGACGCGCGATAGTGGGCTTCGGCACGTGCTCGCACACCTCGAATCCTTTGCCGACACCCAGGGCATCCGACGGATCCTGCTGGAAACAGGCTCCTACAACCGAGCAGCCACCCAGCTCTACCCGTCCGCCGGATACGACCCGATCCCGCACTCTGTGCCGGGCAGACCCGACTTCAACAGGGCCTACGCGAAGATTCTGAGCGAGCCCGCGGTTGGGGACCCGGGTACGTGGCGCTCAGCGTGAGCTGACGCAGACGACGTAGCGGCGCTCGTCGTAGACGACGCCGCGGTCGCCCGCCGTGCAGACGTTCACGTCCGTGGTGTCGTGGCGGATCTCGAGGACGCGGACCCGGCCGGGAACGGCGGCAGCGCATTCCACGTGCCGGACCGCGTCGCCGGACAGGTCCAGGCAGCCGCCGACCGTCCAGTCGATGTCCAGGCACAGAGTCTCCTGGACGCCACCGGGGAGCGTGCGCGCCTGGGAGCGGTCGACGTCGCCCGGGCAGTGACCGCCCGCCGACGCCAATTGCGTCACTTTGTAGTGAGAATTCGCGCTTCCGCACGCGGCCTGCTGAATATCGGATGCGCCCACATCCACGCAATCGCCGACACTCAGATCCACCCGGGGAATCCGGGACGCGGATTTACTCAATGTGGACGCCACACCGCCGGATAGCTCGAGAATAGTACCCAGCGGCTGAGTTGCCGAAACCTCGGACAGCGAAGCAGTTGCGGGAGAATCATTCTCGGGCGGTCCGGACAGCCGCGCACCGAACCCCGCGATGACGGAAAGCGCGCCGTAGAAGGCCCCAGCCAGGGCGAACACCGCCACTACCGACACACCGGCCACGGCAATGCTCTTTCGACGCGCCATCTGTGTTGTTCCTACTCATCCGCTGGGCGCCCCGACCGACACCCCACTCGCCTGACAGTTCTTACACGGCCGGACACGAACGTGTCGAATTGTGAATCTGCGCAGTTTTACAGCAGAAAGCTGGTCCAGCGCCCAATTCGGGACGGATAACTCTCCGCCGGAAAAGGGTGCTAGGGTCTGCCCGATCTCACTGGCGGACACCACGGTTCGTGCCCTCGCGCACGCCGGTCGGCCGCGCAGTCTTCGTCATGCGTAAAGGAAATCCCTGATGAAACTCGGTCACTTCCCCGCTACCGCGCTCCTGGTCGGCGCCGCCGTCTGGATCTCCTCCGGAGCCGTCGCCGCGCAACCGACGGCACCGGCGCCCCAGGCCACCGCGTCCGGGGTCGAGCAGTCCGTGCGCTACGAAGCGACCCTCACCGAGTTCTCCCGGGTGCTGACCACCACCGTCTCCGGCGGCACCTTCACCACCACCGACGACAACACCGCGGTCACCCTCACCTCCGACGCGGGCGAGGTCGTCGCCCGCATTCCGCTCACCTACCAGATCTCCGGTGCGACAATGCGAGTCGCGCAGACGATCTCCGACGGCGGTCGCCACCTCGTGCTCGCCCCGCAGGCGAACGCCACCGAGATCGGCGAGATGCAGACCATCAGCCCCATGTCCCAGCTGACGAACGAGATCAACCGCAACGTGGTCGGCGTGGTCGTCGGCGGCCTCCTGGGCGGCCTCATCGGCACGGTGCTCGGCTTCGGTTTCCTCAGCATCATCACCGGCCCCGTCGGCCTGGTCCTCGGCGCGATCGCCGGCGGCTACGCCCTGGGCGGCCAGCCCTTCCTCGACGCCGTCACCGCCGTCGTCAGCGGCCGGCCCTGATCCGCCTCCTCGCCGACGATCGACACCGCCACCGCGCAACGCGCCGCGCCCGCGTCGCTGCCATCGCGGCGGCGCGACGCGGGCCATAGTGGTCGTATGGCTAACCAGACCACGGTCGCTGCCGCGTTCGAGCCTCTGCTGCGAGCCAGCTTGGGACCGCGCCCCGCGATCGGGTTCGAATTCTGGGACGGCAGCGCGATCCTGCCCGAGGGTGCGAGCCCCGGCACCATGCGCGTGCGGTCCGCGGAGGCGCTGCGTCACCTGATCTGGTCGCCCGGTGAGCTCGGGCTGGCGCGCGCCTTCGTCTCCGGCACCGTGGATCTGGACGGCGACATCTTCCGGATGCTGCGGGCGCTTCAGTCCACCGCGCCGAACGACGCCCGCCTCGGTCTCGGCGCGGCCTGGCAGGCCATCGGCGCGGCACGCCGACTCGGCGCACTCGGGCGCCGCCCGCAGCCTCCCGCGGAGGAGGCACGGCCGCGGCGCGGACCGCTGCACACCAAGCGCCGCGATGCGGCGGCGATCAGCCATCACTACGACGTCGGCAACGACTTCTACCGGCTGGTCCTCGGTCCGAGCATGACCTACTCGTGCGCGCGGTTCGTGCCGGAGGACGACGGCTCCCTCGAACACGCCCAGCGCGCCAAACACGACCTGGTCTGCCGCAAGCTGGGTTTGCCCGAGCGGTCGGGCATGCGCCTGCTCGACGTGGGCTGCGGCTGGGGATCCATGGCCATGCACGCGGCCTCGACCTACGGGGCACAGGTCGTCGGTGTCACGATCAGCAGTGCTCAGGTCGAGCTGGCGCGGCGGCGAGTCGCCGAGGCGGGATTGTCGGACCGGGTCGAGATCAGACTCGCCGACTATCGGGACCTGCGCGGCGAGACGTTCGACGCCATCTCCTCGATCGGCATGTTCGAACACGTCGGCTCCCAGCGCGCCGCCGAGTACTTCGACACCCTGCGCGCCCTGCTGCACCCCCATGGACGACTGCTCAACCACGCGATCTCCGCACCGGGCGGCTCGGTCATGCAGAAACGATCCTTCATCGGACGCTACGTGTTCCCGGATGGTGAACTCGTCGATGTGGGCGAGGTCGTCCTGGCGATGCAGCGTGCCGGCTTCGAAGTCCGTGATGTCGAGGCCTTGCGCGAGCACTACGCGCGCACCCTTCGCCAGTGGGTCGCGAATCTGGAAAACGGTTGGGAACAGGCGGTTTCCCTCGTCGGCGACGGCCGCGCCCGAATCTGGCGACTCTATATGGCCGCCTCCGCGCTGGGCTTCGAGGACGGCGGACTCGGAATCCACCAGGTACTCGGCGTCGTCCCGGAACCGACAGGAGAGGCCGACATGCCCGCGACCCGGCGCGCCTGGGGATAGATCGCGGGACGGCCCACCGCGGGCGATACCCCGCCGGGGTGGCCGAGATCGTCCTGAATATCGGCCACGATCTGCGGTAGGTGAATCCGGAACAGATCGTCCTCCCCCGGGTTCTTGATGTTCGTCGAAACCCCCGACCCGATCCGGGCCCGACTCCCCACACGGCGCGGCACACTCCGGCCGGGCCACCTCCACCGTTGACCGGAGCGTGTCCTGCGAGTTCAGCCCACCCGAGCGCGGTCGGTGGTGGCGCGGACATCGCCAGGTACCGTTGGCCGGTGAACCCAGCTGACGCGCGCATCCTCCAAGACGGCGATCTCGAGACCCGCGAGGAGAATCTGCGACTGCTGCTCGCGCGGGCGGCCGACGGCGACGCCTCGGCCGCGCAGGCATTGCGCACGTTGGTCCGCGACTATCCCGACTATCACCGCGCGCTGTACAGCCGAGCCCTCAACCGGGCCGCGGTCTTCGGCGACGACACTCTCCGGGAGCCACTGCTGGCGGCACTGGCCGACACCCGGTACAACTGCCAGGCGTGGGCGGCGATGGGCTGCGCGGCGCTCGGATTCCGGGAGGCGGTGCCCGGCCTGATCGCGATGCTGGATCATTCCCAACAGCTGGCGCGAGAGCAAGCGGTGATCGCGCTGGGCGTACTAGGCGACGAGTTGGCCGTCCCAGCGCTCACTCCCGTGCTGGGCGACTCCATCGCGGGAATGCGCGAGCGGGCCGCCGAGGCCCTCGGCCGGATCGGCGGCGATGCCGCCCTGGCCGCGCTCTGGGACGAATTCGAGAATCGCCGGTACTACCGCATCGGCTATATCGCCAGCGCGCTGTCCACCTTCACCCCGGAGGTGATCCCACGGCTGTGCGACGCGGCAGGCAGCGACGACCCGGACCAAAGGTATTGGGCGGCAGTCGCACTCGGCTCGACCGGCGACGACCGTGCCGTGCCGACCCTGGAACGGCTGATGGCCAACGACCGTGGTTCGACCGTCTTCGACGGCATGGTGAGCGTCGCCGCGAAGAAGGGCCTGCGCACCCTGCGGCGGATCCAGGCCGCGATCGCCGCGCGCGAATCCTGACTCCGATCCAGCCGGGCACGACCCGCGGCGAGCCTGCCGGAATCGTCGGCCGCCGCCACATCGTGGAATGGAACCGGGCACACCGAGACCTAGCGCTTGAAGGCGTCTTTGATCTTGGCGCCGGACAGTTTCAGGTTTCCTCTGATTTGATCGGCCCGGCCTTCCGCCTCGAGGGTTCGGTTACCGGTGGCCCGACCGAACACCTTCTTGATCTTGCCCTTGGTCGCCTCGGCGGAATAGGCGATCTTCTTGCTGATACTCATGGCACTTCTTCCTCGGGCCTGCAGCGCCGACGAGGCGGCAACGCCTCCGAATTCATGGTCGTGACAGGCGTCGGCGACCATCGTGTCGTTACCAGTCAACGCGCCCCATCCACCGGAGTCAACGGCGTCTGTCCTGCACCGACCGGTCGAGCGCGGCGTCGGCACAGGCGCGCCCGCGCAGCCGGTCAGGTCGGCGGATGGTCGGCGGTGCCGCGCTCGTCGAGTTCGCGCTGCAGGTTCGAATTGATGCGCTGCGCCTCGGCGAGTTGGTCCTCGAGAATCACGATCCGGCACGACGCCTCCAGCGCGTTGCCCGCATCGACGAGTTCGCGGACGCGGGCGGCGATGCGCAGCTGGTAGCGCGAGTAGCGCCGGTGCCCGCCCGCCGAACGTTGTGGAGTGAGCAGCCGTGCGGCGTCGAGGCCGCGCAGGAACGCCTGGGTCACGCCGAGGATCTCCGCGGCGCGGCCCATGCTGTAGGCGGGGTAGTCATCGTCGTCGAGTTTGTCCGCCGGGCTGGTGCCGTCGGCGGGATTGATGTTCGGGTGCTGCACGAGACCTCTCGGATTCAACGCCGGAAGGCCCCGGCGCACTGAGCGCCGGGGCCGTGATTACGACTGAGGGATTGATTTCACTTGCGTACACCGGCCACCGAGGCCGGTCTGAGACACCGCATCCGACAACTCCCGGGATGCGGGACTGGTAAATGACTACTCAGTGGCCACCACCTCCAATTCGTCGGTTCTCCTGCGGTCGTGCGGGGGGTCTTGCGGTCTTCGCCCCCTCCGGCGGTCCGNACTCAGTGGCCACCACCTCCAATTCGTCGGTTCTCCTGCGGTCGTGCGGGGGGTCTTGCGGTCTTCGCCCCCTCCGGCGGTCCGGCCGACTGCACCGGATTCTTTTCTCCGCCGGAGAAGGCGGTCGAACTGTCATCCCGGGCAGTTCGCCTGCCCGGCCACCTGACTTCATCTTGCAACGACACCGACTGTATACCCAGTCATCGATAATGTCTACACCCGCCGCTACAGATTTCTTCGACCCGCAGCAGCGCTATCCGATCAGCGCCGCGGGGGCGGCGGCACGCCGTCCATGATCTCGGTCCACCAGGTGTCCAGCGGGCTGGGGTCGGGCCAGATCGCGCTCGGCTCGACCCTCGCGACGGGGTCGGTGTGCCGGTCAGTAGGCGAAGCAGGAGAAGTCGTCGTCGACACAGGGAACACTCCAGGCTTGGTCGATACGGTCGGACAGATCAGCGGTGTCGACCGCATGCTCGCCGACGCGCACTGCGGTGACATCGAGGCCCAGGTCACGGTCGGCGGTGCAGACGAAGGTCTCCTGATCGGCGCGATCGGCCTGGGTGGCTGTCGGTAAGACGGTCATCGGATCCTCCTCAGCGATCGGACGGATGGGTCTTGCGGTGGCCGGGCGGACCGGCCACCGGGAAGTCGACTTCGGGTCATCGGAAGAGTCGTTCGCGACGTTGTCGATACACATCACCTCTCTTTCGCTTCCCCTCGTCACACCGGGCGAGGTCGGGTGGCGGGAGCGAGGCCGACATCGTCGACCTCCACCCCGGCTCAGGCGTCGATGGCCTGGAG